>JARIHJ010000086.1 GCA_029288335.1 Candidatus Saccharimonadota bacterium | reverse complement strand
TTCACCACTTTTCGGCGCGATTACTTCTACTGTAGCGCCAGCTTCCCGCATCGCCTCTTGCGGACTAAATAGTTCAGCCTCCTCAAAGTAATCCGTGGCCACAATCGCCACCCGTTTTCCGTTCAAATCTGACATAAATCCATCTTGGCAGATCTAAGCTTTCCAAGCAGTGGCCAAGGTCACAAAGCTAGTCGCTCGATTTGTGCCTGAATGCATTGATGTCGGTGATATTATCTGAGCCAGTCCATAGAGTTTTTCTTTCTTCTCCAATAAGCTTATTGCGCTCGCCTGGACTTAAGCTCATCACATATTTTCCTGCTCGGCGCTGCCATTCGGCTACCCGAGCTTCTGCCTCGTTGCCTAGAGCTTCAGCAATTGCTCTATATTGCTCGTCCCCCGGTCCCATTTGCAGTCCAAACTTGAGGACGATGCCAGCTACATGCTGAAATGTAGCGCCGTTATTTTGCGCTAGGTCCTGCTCCATTTCAAAATCGACTTTATCCTTCATACTCATATCATCAGTATACTATGGCTATGGATTTGACTAGTAGCCTGGATGTAATAAAAGGCGTGGGGAGTACGCTGGCTGGGAAGTTCGCGGCGCTAGGGCTAAAAACGGCCGAGGATTTGATTGATTTTTATCCACGGCGGTATGAGGACTATTCGGAAGTCACTACAATTGCGAATTTAAGGCCTGGGCCCGTGACGATCGAAGCCAAAATCATTCAGGCTAGCGGCCGCTATGTCCGTCGCGGAATGCACATCACGGAAGCCATTGCCAGCGATGGCACGGCGAGCGTACGCCTAGTTTGGTTCAACCAGCCTTACCGTGCTAGCGGGCTTAAAGCTGGCGCTAGCTACTACATCTCCGGGAATTACGAATTAAGTCGTCAGCGCTTCGCCATTATGAATCCTAGCGCCGAGCTGGCCAGCGACTTCCCAGTTAATACCGCTAGAATCTTACCGATTTATAAATTAACCAAAGGCCTAACCAGTAAGCAGATCCGCAAAATCACCAAAGAGTTAGTGCCGCTAATGCGCTGGCTACCGGAAATGTTGCCGGACTGGATTATAAAAGGGCAAAAATTAATGCCGCTCGCTGAAGCCATAGAAATGATACATTTTCCAAGCTCTAGCAAGAAATTGGGGGAAGCTAGACAGCGACTGGGTTTTGAAGAGGTTTTCAACCTGTCGCTAGCCAGCCAGCTGGTCAAGAAGGAATTAGCTAAAGAATTGGCGCCAATTATCAAATTCGATGAAAAACTGGCTAAAAGATTCGTCGCTAATCTACCATTTAAACTGACCAGCGATCAACGAAAGACAGCCTGGCGAATATTGCAAGACCTTGAAAAAACCCAACCTATGAACAGGCTAGTTGAAGGCGACGTTGGCTCCGGCAAAACGGTTGTAGCTGCAATGGCGGCAGCTTTAGCAATGAAACAAGGGTTTCAAACAGCATTAATGGCGCCCACCGAAATACTCGCAAAACAGCACGCCGAGACGCTCACGAAATCGTTGGCACCACTGGACTTTGATAAAAAAGTCAGCTTGCTGGTCGGCTCGATGAAGCCTAATCAGAAAAAGGAGACTCACAAGCGACTGGCAACCGGCGATTGTCAACTAATAATTGGTACGCACGCGCTAATTTCCGAAGACATTGACTTCAAGAAATTGGCGCTAGTGATCATCGACGAGCAGCACAGGTTCGGTGTCGACCAGCGCCAAAAATTGCAGAAAAAGGCCGGCCACGCCGTCCACACTTTGAGTTTAACGGCCACGCCGATTCCCAGAAGTCTCGCGCTTGTCGTCTACGGTGAGCTGGACGTCTCGATTCTGGCCGAAAAACCGCCGGGCCGTCAACCCGTAATTACCGAAATCATTTCACCAAACTCTAGGCAGCAGCTTTACGAAAAAGCTAAAGAAGAGCTAAATTCCGGCCGGCAAATGTTCGTCGTTTGTCCATTAATTTCCGAATCGGAAGTGCTTGATGCTAATTCCGCGGAGAAAATCTACGAGCAGTTCAGTAAAAAAGACTTCAAGAATTACAAAATTGGCTTGCTGCACGGCCAGATGAAAGCGGTTGATAAAGAGAAAATTATGACTGATTTCGTCGCTGGGGAACTAGATATTCTAGTCAGTACGACTGTTATCGAAGTCGGCGTCGATGTACCGAACGCTAGTGTTATGTTAATTGAAGCGCCGGAGCGATTTGGCCTGGCGCAAATTCATCAGTTAAGAGGCCGCGTCGGTCGTGGCAGTGAGCAAGGCTACTGCTATTTATTGATGAGCGATTCCAAAGCGCCAAGCCGCAGATTAAGAGCGCTGGAAAGTTCATCGGACGGTTTCAAACTAGCCGAGCTGGACCTAGAAATCCGCGGCCCAGGCGCGCTCTATGGACAAATGCAATCTGGTCAGCTGGATTTGCGAGTTGCTAACTTAACAGATATTAAGCTAATCACTAGCGCCAGAAATGCTGCCAGCGAATTTATTAATAGGAACGAGAGGCTAGCTGACTATCCGGCGCTAAATAGCAAGATTAAGAAGCTCCAAGCTATCACGAGCCTGAACTAGCCTGCGTCCGACAATATACGATTCAGCAGTTTCGGGCGGTCGGTGATAATCCCATCGACTTTTGCAGCTAGCATTCGCTTCATTTCAGCCTCGCTATTGACCGTCCAGGCGTTGACGATCAGTCCGGCTTGATGCGCTTTTTCAACCAGTTTTGGCGACAAAAACCGATGATGTACATTGATCATTTCGGCGCCGGAATATCCAGCAAGCTTGAGGGCGGCGCTGGCCGGGAACTTGAGCGGTAAGAGCGACTGGCCAATGGAGACACGCGGGCTTAGTCTTTTTGCCAGCCGAAGGAGCTCCCAGCTCATGCCGATTATCGGCAGCTGGTTGTGAGTATAGGCGCCCTGGCAATGTTTTTCGACGATTTTGACAATCGCTTCGATGGCCGTACGGTCCCAGTTTTTAATTTCAATCAGAATTTGTGGCTTGGTTCCACTTTTGTGATTATCCGCCAGAAAGCTCAAAACTTCATCAAGTGTTGAAACTGGCTCGCCACCTGCAACGTCGACATGCTGCAGCTCGGCTAGCGACATCTGGCTAACTGGCTTTTTGAGACGAAAGAGCCTCTTTAATGTCCGATCGTGGAGTACTACCGGTTCGCCGGTGAAACAGAGACGGACGTCCAATTCGACGGCATCGGCACCGCTAGCTAGCGCATCTTGGAACGCCGCCAAGCTGTTTTCGGGCCACGTTTCGAAGTGACCGCGGTGGGCAATTACCTGCATTGCTCTTATTATAAGCCAAAAAGCTTGTTAGAATTGGCTGGTTATGAGAGTTATTGCGGGACTCCTAAGCGGGCGGCAATTTGATGCACCCGGGAAAGTTGGTACGCATCCGATGAGCGAGAAAGTTCGCGGTGCGATGTTTAACGCGCTTGGTGACATTGGCGGATTGTCAGTCTTGGATGCCTTTGCCGGTAGCGGCGCACTGGCGTTTGAAGCCGCCAGTCGTGGTGCTAGCGGCGTGCTAATGGTCGAGAAAGATAAATCGGCTCAAAAATCTATTGCTGAAAATATAAAAAAGCTAGGCCTGGAAAACAATGTTAAATTAATAAAAGCTGGTGCTGGCGCTTGGCTCACAACTAATGACGCTAGCTTCGATATCGTCCTGCTTGATCCACCCTACGATAATTTACAGCCGGAATTATTGACCAAATTAGCCGCCCGAAGCACGAACCTGATAGTTTTATCGCTACCGCCCACTAGTGATTTCACATTATCAGCTGGCTATGAACTGCTAACTAAGAAAACTTATGGCGATGCTACTCTCGCTTTTTACCGGCGGGCTGGCTGACTTCGTGCCAGCGTAGAGCCGGGCCGAAGAAGTAAATTAGACTGACCAAGACTGCTAAAATCGGGCCGACGAAGCGAATAGCTGAGACGATTATCGCTAGAAACGTTAATACGATTGAAACGCCAAGCGTGCCCCAGACCCAGCCGCTGACGGGCTTTGTCTGCTCGGCAGCTATCCTCATCGCATCGGCTATCGATAAATTTTTACCTACAATATAATACGGACTTAAATAGTAGCGGCGGAAGATGATTAGCCCAGGCACGATCAGTAAAATTAGGCCGATGACCGTGATAATGGCGAAGAAGATTTCAAAGCCGACAACCTTGAACCAGAATGGCAAGCCTTTTGCGTAACATTCGCCTAAGCTGGGTATTTTGTCCTTAACAGCCCTGGTCTGCAAGTAATAGCCTACCGGTGTATTGATTAGGCGCCAGAGGCCTGCTGCCGCGATGATACCGATACCGATGAAGTGGTGTTTGGCGTAAGATAGCGAGCCGTATTCTGCCAACAGAGCTGGCAGAAGCGCAATTATGAGCACTGCTTCGTAATGTTTTTTGATTAGTCCTACGCTCGGGCCCACCAGCGACCAGCTTGGCGTCAGTTCACGCTCTGTGTTTAGCATTCCTGTAATTTTCTAGGGCTTTATTAGTTTTGTCAAAGCATTATCTGTTAAGCTAGAATAGTTTTAGTCCACGGGGATGTGGCGGAATTGGTAGACGCGCTAGCCTTAGGAGCTAGTGAGGCAACTCGTGTAGGTTCAAGTCCTATCATCCCCACCAGGGTAAATAAGACGGAAGCAAGGAAATTATGAAAAAATTAGATCCACAAGCCTCAAAAGGCACAGCAGATTGGTTCAATGGCGATGTTACGATAACTCCGATAAAGCCTGCGACCGAAACTTCGAATTTTTCAGTCAGCAGTGTCCATTTTGAACCGGGCGCTCGCGCTGCTTGGCACGTGCATCCCTATGGGCAAACACTTTATGTGACCGAGGGCGTAGGCTATGTGCAGAGCCGCGGTGGGCCGATTGAAACTATCCGACCGGGTGATATCGTCTGGACCGAACCAGGCGAAGAACATTGGCACGGCGCCACGGCCGGCACGCCTATGACACACATCGCGATGCAAGAATCTGACGAGCAAGGTAACTTTGCCGAGTGGCACAACCACGTCACCGACGAAGAATACGGCCAATCTGCTAAAATCTAGCTAGATGGCACTGAACACACAGCCGTATAAGGGCGCGCGGGATTTTTATCCGGAGGATTTGCGGCTTCGGAAGTATATTTTTAGCGTCTGGCGCGAAGTAGTACAAAAATTCGGCTACGAGGAATACGATGCGCCGGTTATGGAGCCTATTGAAATTTATAAGGCGAAAACCGGGCAGGAAATAGTAAGTGAACAGACGTATAGCTTTACCGATCGCGGCGGCCGCGAGGTGGCGTTGCGCCCTGAGATGACGCCGACCGTTAGCCGAATGGTTGCCGCAAAGCGCCAGGAATTAGCCTATCCATTGCGCCTGTTTAACATCGGTGCCAGGTGGCGTTATGAACGGCCACAAAAGGGTCGCTACCGCGAGTTCTACCAGCTAGATGTTGATTTGTTTGGTTTAGAAAGCATTAACGCGGAGGTCGAGATGATTCAAATCGCCGACACGATTTTGAAAAGATTTGGCGCAAAGCCTAGTGATTACGGGATTAGGGTTAATTCCAGGAAGCTACTGAACGAAAAAATAGCTAGTGCCGGCCCCAAAGCTGAAGTTAATGAAATTATTAGTCTAATTGACCACTACGACAAGTTATCAACAGGCGAATTCCAGGCCAAGCTAGCTGGACTAGTTGAAACACCTGAAACTTTAATGAGCTTTCTCGAGGCGGGTGAGCCAAATGGTGAAGTTAGTAAGATAATCGACGCTAGCCAAAAATTAGGCATTGAAGTGGGATTCGCGCCAAGCCTGGCGCGAGGGTTTGACTACTATACCGATGTCGTTTTTGAAATGTTTGACACGGATCCGTCTAATAATCGAGCGATGTTTGGCGGCGGGCGTTACGACGGGCTGGTCGGGCTATTTGGCGTCCAAGCCATTCCTACTATCGGTTTTGCTATGGGTGATGCGATGATAGCCGAATTTCTAAAGGGTCACAAATTGGTGCCAAAATTAGTTAGCGAAACCGACCTTTATGTCGCGCTAACAGGGGAAATTGATGTAGATAAATTAGTTAACGAACTTAGACAAAATTTGAACGTCGCGGTTGACTATTCGGGCCGGAAATTGGACAAGCAAATCAAGGCAGCCGACAAAAAAGGTATCAAATGGTTACTGGTAATCGGCGAAAATGAGCTAGAATCCGGCCAATTCAAACTAAAAAACCTAGCCAGCGGTGAAGAAAAATTGACTAGTTTGGAACAAATTGGGAGTATAATCAAATCTGACAATGACGGAACCGCAAACCAATAATTTTGAACAGCGCTACGACGAAATAAGTGCCGAACTGGCCGATAAATTTCCTGATCGTTGTGCCGCGCCACGCCCATGCTCCACTGTAGGAGTTATAGTGGGAGGGCTAGCTCTGGATGTAATAACAGGTGAGATTAGTCGCGAGGTAGCCGCAGAGCAGGCTGATGAACAAGCCAAAAGAATTGCAAAAGATTGCACGTACGGCCAGGAGGAAGTAGGCGGTTGTTTCGGCGGCACGAAGTGCAACATGGCCTCTTATGCCGATTCCCTTGAGAGCTGATGCGAGCGATTAACCACGCGCTGACCGGAGCGGTTATTGGTCTCGCGGTTTCGGAGCCAGCGATTGCGCTGCCGGTGGCGCTAGCCTCGCATTTTGTCTGCGATGCCATTCCTCATTGGGCTAGTAAGCAATTTGATCTTGGCGGTAAGCATTTTACTTGGTCCCTGGTCGTCGACGCTTTGCTTTGCGTAGCATTGGTCGCTTGGCTATTTTTTAGCGGCAATCCGAACTGGTGGCTAGCGGCGGCTTGTGCTTTTCTCGCGACCTCGCCAGATATATTTTGGTTCAAGCGATTTTGGGTGCTTCGAAAAACCGGTAAATATTTACCCAACAAAAGCTGGTTTTGTCGTTTTCACGGCTTTTTCCAGTGGTTCCAGCGTCCAATTGGTGCTTGGGTTGAGGCCGTCTGGTTTATAGCCGGGCTGGTGGTAGTCGGCCTAATGCTCTAGTAAAAGCCTAATGCTCTAGTAAAAACCTAGCCAATCTGTTAAGCTAGCTAATTGTATGAAAGCTACTCTTGAAAAAACGGCGCCGACTAAGGCCAAACTGACGGTCGCGGCCAGCCCGGACGAGTTAGATAAGACTAAGCAAGCGGCGGTCGCCAAGTTCGGCGCCAGCGCCAAGCTAGCCGGCTTCCGCGCCGGCAAAGCTCCAGCTGCGCTGGTCGAGAAAAATATCGACCAAAACGCACTTCAGAGCGAAGTACTAGATAACTTAATTAACAAATTATATCCACTGGCAATTAACGACAATAAGTTACGGCCGGTCGCGAATCCGGAAATAAATATTACCAAATTTGTGCCTTTTACCACGCTCGAGTTCACCGCGGAAGTGGAAGTTGTCGGCGACGTGAAATTGTCAAATTATAAATTAATAAAGTTAGCTAAGCCAAAGGCTAGCGTCAGCGCCAAGGACGTTAGCGACGTGCTGGATAGCCTAAACCGGCAAAATGCTGAACGAAAAGAAGTAGCGCTAGCGGCCAAACTCGGCGACGAAGTGACGATTGATTTTAAGGGCAAGGACGCCGGCACGAACCAGTCGATCGCAGGCGCTAGCGGCGAAGATTATCCGTTGACGCTCGGCTCCGGTCAGTTCATTCCGGGTTTTGAGGAAGAGTTAGTGGGCTTAAAAGCTGGGCAGGAGAAGGATTTTACGCTGACTTTTCCGGCTGATTATGCCGTCACCAGCCTGCAGAACAAAAAAGTCACTTTTGACGCGATAGTTAAGAAAGTTAATGAAGTTCAGCTCGCCAAAATCGACGATGCTTGGGCCAAGAAAATCAGCCCATTCAAGTCACTAGCTGAGCTAAAAGCCGATATCAAGAAGCAGGTAGCTGCCGAAAAACAGCGAGGGCTCGATCAGCAGTACAGCCAAGATTTGCTTACCAAAATTAGCGAAAAATCGACGGTTGCGATACCGAAAGCGCTGATTGATGAAGAAATTGAACGGCTCGAAAACGACGAAAAGCAGAATCTTGCTTACCGCGGGCAGACTTTTGAAAAACATTTAATTGCTGAAAAGGTTAGCGCTGAGGAGCACAAGGAGCAAAAGCGCCCGGTCGCCGAGAGCCGAGTTAAAGCCAGCTTGGTTTTGTCCGAAATCGCCGAAAAAGAAAAATTGACTGTAAGCGATGATGAAATCAATCAGCGGTTAGATCAGCTGCGCCAACAATATCACGACAGACAGATGCAAGCTGAACTAGCTAGACCGGAAGCTAGAAACCAGATTGCCGGCCAGATCCTAACCGAAAAAGCTTTCGCCGTACTTGTAAAATACGCGCAAAAAGTATAAAATTGCTGAATTAACTGCGGGAGGTTTTTATGGGTCAGGAGCTAGCGCCACGCGCACCATTTGACATTAAGAAATTGGAAGGCGACTACGATGGCACCGCAGCATCTTGGCGGGCGTATTTTGTGGATCGTGTGGCGAGAATGAGAAGTGGTGAGCCGACTTGGATGGTTCGTAACTTCGAGGTCCGCGAAGAAGGTAACACAGATATGGGCAACGGCATTATTTATGATTACTATATAGGTAACCAATGTGTCGCCATAGTTAACTGTTCTCAGGGTGTCGTGGAACACTTTTGGTGCGACGGTGAACGCGAGAAAGCATTGGGACGGCCTGCACAAACGGACTTAGCCAGCATCGTTGAATATATTGAGCGAGTTTGCGGGACGGTTAGTTAGCTATAGTTATGCGTGCATATAATCCAGAAAAAGCCGAGCGAGCCGGGAAGCTGTTCTCGGGCGCGCTTATAGTAACCTTTGCGATGGCTGGAGCGACGTTTGGATTTTGTTTCGGAGTTGGTGAATACATTCAGCATACGACTAACGATCCGGGGGTGAAGCAGACGGCCAAAAGCTTTGAGTTGCAGGGCCTACGAGCTACCGAGGTTGAGCTGGTGCTTGGAACGATTGCTTCCATTGGAGCATTCGCCTATGCCGAGCGAGCCGGATATGGTCGATATCGCCAAGAACCAACAGGTACGAGTATCTCGCCTAGTGACGTTCCGCCCTATATTATGTTGGAACTACCTGGCCCGGGGTTATCGCCGGAAACAGCCAAAGAAACTTACGAACAAGATAATTAGCACTCTAGCTTGACGAGTGCTAATTTATCAGCTAAGCTAGGATTATGAGCGTATTAATTCCGACAGTAATCGAACAGGAAGGCCGCTATGAGCGTGCCTATGATATTTACTCCAGATTACTAAGAGATCGGATTATTTTCCTCGGCCAAGATGTGAATGAGGCGACGGCCAATATCGTCGTCGCGCAGCTGTTGTTTTTGCAGGCTGAAGACCCTAAAAAAGACATATTCTTCTATATAAATAGTCCGGGTGGAACCGTCTACGATGCGCTCGCGGTGTACGATACGATGCAATATGTCACTAATGACGTTCAGACTGTCGGCATTGGCGTGCAGGCCAGCGCGGCGGCCTTTTTGCTGTCAAGCGGCACAAAGGGCAAGCGCTTCATCTTGCCAAACTCCACTGTGATGATCCACCAGCCGAGTAGTGGTACTCAAGGCAAGGTTACTGATCAGGAGATTAGCCTAAAGGAATCACTCCGTATCAAGAAATTACTAGAGACAATTATGGCCAGAAACACCGGCCAAAAGCCGGAGAAGATCCACGAAGATATGGAGCGCGACAAGTGGCTGACGGCCGAGGATGCCAAAAAATATGGTCTAGTCGACGCCATTATCAATAAGCCCCCAAAGTTAGCGAGCTAGCGCTCGCCTCTGTTCTTTCGCCAAAGAACCAAAGCCTTCTTTTGCCATGATGCAAAAGAAGCAAAAAATCTAGGCCGGTTCTTTGGTTCTTGGTAAGTGGTATAACGTTTACAATCGCCTGCGGGGCTCCTCGTTTAAGGAATGCGTTTAGCATTCCTTAAACTCGTCAAACAGTCCTCGGCTTATGAGATTGTAAATTTTATAAACACTTGGCCGGGAACGTCGAAATGGCCGATATAAGAAGACCGAACATCGGCTTTGGCCGGAGAGTAAAAAGCAGTTTTAGGCTGAATCAAGCCAAAAAACTACTCCGCATCCAAAACTTTTTAACAATATGCGGAGGCGATCCCGAAGGGTCGACTTTTCGGCGCAGCCTGAAGCTACTTTTTCTCCCCGCGGCAAAACGCAGTTCGTGGTTTTTGCAGAACTTTTTGCTGCCAAAAAGTTGGTGACTGGGCACTGGCCAGAGGGCGCAATAAAACTCTTGACAAGTTTTCGGGCTTGCCTCACAATGTTATGTTAAGAAGTAGTGTACGTCTGGCCGTGCTGGTTTTTGCCCATAAAGCCTCACCAAAAACCGCCTCGTAGTAGTCTTCGCCGCAAATATTACAACAACGTTAAGCTTGAACACTTAACGACAAGGGTTATAGCCGCGCTTATCAATGTTATTTTCAAAGTTATTTTCGCGGTTTAGAAGCCTTGGACAGAAGCGCCAAATTATCAATATTTAATTAGGGGGAATATTGCCTAATGCCCAAAGCGAGCACTGCGAGCAAGAAAACTAATAACCAGCGAGTCTATTTGACGGCAGCCGACGGATCGGTCCAGCTG
>JARIHJ010000047.1 GCA_029288335.1 Candidatus Saccharimonadota bacterium | reverse complement strand
GGCGAACACCTAGGACCAATGATCCTAATGTCAACTGGTACGATTTGCCTGGCGGCGCGACCGGCTTAGCCCTTAGCGCGCCAAAACGGGAGGGAGAACGGGGACTAGCAAATACCGCTGATACACAAATATATGCCGCACACGTTATCGGCGAAGCGCTAACCGGCGCCGAAGTCGTAGGTGTCACGACTCAGGTTTATTCGTTATTTCAGGAGGCAGATTTATGGCGAAAGTGGGGGCTTGAGTATGGCTCGCGTATTCATATGGCCGGCTTTTACGATCCGGAAATGACTCAGCCGCATCATATTGGGATGGAATTCAAGGCGGCCATCGACCATACCGCGAAGCTATACGACAGAATTATAGAGATTGATCGGGATGGAATGACAGAATGAGAACTCTAGAAGTAACTGATAAAGCCTTGGCTACGCCAATTCCCAATTTGGACGCGGCGCGCGAGCTACGTAAAAGCGGTTACGCTCAGTTGGAAGTTGATGCTACACATCCGCTTTATAGCGATCCGGTAGTCTCACTCGCAGATTACGGCGTGCCGAGCCGCAGTTATTATTCGCGGTGGAATGTTACAGGCAAACCGATTCCGGGTGTCCGACCAGATGTTATGGTGCGGCGCGATGTGGCGGAGCGCTTGGCTAGAATTAACGAATTTCTAGGTAAAACCGCAGTTGCGACAGCAGCATTTGGTGTGCCAGTGGAGCTATTTGTAGATGAGGGTATTCGCTCGGTAGCCTTGCAAAGCAAAGTTTATAACGAACAGTATCCTAATTTCTTAAGAAGTATCTATCCCGACTGGACGGACGAGCAGATCGCCGAGGAACGTAACCGCCGGGTAGCCCGACCAAATCCCAGTTCGCCGCACGCGGCTGGGGCAATTGATCTTAAGTTTGTGGTGGCTGGCTCCGAGTTTGATCCGGATGCCGGCGAGCACGAAGAACACAACCCGGTTTCTTACGGTGTAAAGCATGGTGAAAAGTGGACACTCAGGCCGGATTACTACGAAACTAACGGCCAAGCTGGCGATGAGCGATTCTTGCAAGTGCGCCGTTTTATGTGGGCGCTAATGCACGGAGCTGGCTTTCACAATAATCCCGAAGAAATCTGGCATTACGGCACCGGCGACAAGCTGGCCGCCCTGATTGGCGGCTATCAGCCTTACTATGGCCCGGTCGAAGGTATGCCAGAATTTACTGGCGAGCAATTGCCGTAAAAGTGATTATAAAGCCGCATCAGGATCTTGCTAAGGTTTTGCTAGTGGTTCGCTTATGCTTGCGGTAGTGGCAGTACGGTGGCAGAATTAGGTTAATTATGGCGAGTCCAGCGTATGAAGTGGATCAAAGTGTCGAGGTTATGCAGCCGATTGAGCCGTCGACTAACGGTGCGGAGCGGCTACTTTCCCGCGTGACTGATTTTAGAAGTATTGACGTTTCCAGCCTACCCCAGACAAGTGGAGAGCTCCAGACTGAGCCGAAAGATCTTAGCCCTACCGAATTAATTGATCTAGACGAAGAAGCGGCTAACATTGACCTGGTCCGGATTTATCTCAATAAAATTGGCAAAGTAGCCCTGCTTAATGCCGAAGAAGAAGTTGATCTAGCCAAGGAGGTCGAGGCAGGACTATATGCCGCCAAGCTGATAGTTGAAACTGGGCCGAGTGGGCAGCGACTTCGCGACTTACGGGCGATAGCCAAGGAAGGTGAGCTTGCTAAAAAGCAGCTCATTGATGCGAATTTGCGCCTGGTGGTTTCACTGGCCAAGCGCTATACCGGTCGGGGCGTAGCATTTTTGGATTTAATCCAAGAGGGCAATCTGGGCTTGATTCGCGCTATCGAAAAATTTGATTACACCAAAGGTTATAAGGTTAGTACTTACGCGACCTGGTGGATCAGGCAAGCTATCTTTCGGGCGCTAGCCGACCAAGGGCGTACGATTCGTATATCCAAAAACGAGGTAGAAGCCATTGACGCTATGAGGCGGGCTCGGCGGGCACTCGACCAGCAGCTTGACCGCGAGCCCACCATCGAAGAGGTTGCCAAAGAAATGGATGTTCCGACTGACAGAGTTGAAGAGTTAATGCTGCGGAGCAGAGATATTATAAGTCTGGATACCAAAGTGGGCGATGACGTCAGCCGTGACCAATCGACAATAGGTGATTTTGTGGACCCCGATGATCCGGAAGTTTTCGACATCGTGTCCGGCCCGATTCTCCATAAGCAGCTTATGGATGCGCTAAATAGTTGTCTGACCCTACCAGAAGTAAAGGTGCTCGAGCTCTACTTTGGTTTAAACGGCGAGGAGTCGCACACTTATAAAGAAATTGGCGAGATGTTTGATCTGTCTGGCTCACAGATTCAACACATAAGGGAAAGAGCTTTCACCAAGCTGCGCCATCCTTCGCATGCTCGCGTAATGCGGCAATTCCTGGAATACAGCTAGTATACTGTCAGGTATGGCTGAGACGAAGAAGCTAGTCATTATCGACGGGAAGAGCGTGTTTTACCGCGGCTATTACGCGATGCCGAATTTGTCGACCAAAAACGGCGTTAGCACTGGTGGTGTCTATGGTTTTGCGGTTATGGCGCTCGAAGTTTGCAAGCGTTTGAAACCGGATTATGTCTGCGTCGCCTGGGACAAGCCAAAAACCAATATCCGTAAGCGCCTGGAAATTTATCCAGAATACAAGGCTGGCCGCAAGCCTGCGCCACCGGATTTTTATGACCAAGTTAAGATCCTGCACGAATTACTCCGAGCTTTCGGTTGGCCTCTATACGAGCTCGACGATTACGAGGCCGACGACATTATGGGCACTCTGGCGGTGCAGGCCAGCAAACAGGGCATCGAAACGCTGCTGGTCACGAGCGATCTAGATTTGTTACAAGTCGTGAATAATAAAATTCACGTCTACGCACTAAAAACCGGGCTGTCCAACATCGAGCTATACTCACCGAAGAGTTTTGAGGCAAAATACCACATCAGCGTCGACCAATTCCTAGATATGAAATCACTCAAAGGTGATTCTAGCGACAACATCCCGGGTGTGCCTGGCATAGGCGAAAAGGGTGCTATTGATTTACTCGATGAATACAAAACGCTAGATGGCGTTTATGAAAATTTGTCATTAATCAGAGAAGCGCTGCGCAAAAAGCTCGAAGCTGGCCATGATTCGGCCTATATGAGTAAGGAACTGGCGCGGATTTATACCAATGCGCCGCTCAAGCTCGATTTGAAAGAGATCGATGGCCATTCAGGCAATCCTACGGAGATCCAAAAATTGTTCGATAAGCTGGAGTTTAGAAATTTGAACCCCCAATTGCCGGAAATTATGCAGTTAGCGCCGGAGGAGCAGACCACTAACCACGGCGAACTGAAATTGAAGCTTGCGAAAAGCACAACTATTAGCTCAGCTGGGCAGCTGGCTGAAATTAAATTTGCCAGTGAACAAATATTTGTAGCTAGCCGAGCTGCTAAAGCCCACGGCAAGGAGCCGCAATTGCTGATTTTAGGTGATGGCAAAAATGTCTGGACACTAGAACTAGCTAAATTAGAGGCCAGTGAGCTAGGACCTAAGTTGGCTGAATTATTAGCGAACAAGAAATTAGTCGGCTACAACTTGAAAGCGACCTTGGAACTATTAGCGGTACTAGGTGTTAGCGACTGGCCATCAGTTGCGCACGACATTCAAGTGGCGGCGTTTTTGCTCAATTCGTTAAGCCGTGATTTGTCGCCGACGGCGCTAGCCAAGGAAGAGCTCGGCTATGACGGCGCTAGCCTGGACGACATCGATGCAAACGAGTTAGCGGGGAGGGCCAGCGAGCTAATAACAATCACTGTCTCTTATACACATCTGACGCTGCCGACGA
>JARIHJ010000048.1 GCA_029288335.1 Candidatus Saccharimonadota bacterium | reverse complement strand
TATGCGGTCGTCGGCAGCGTCAGATGTGTATAAGAGACAGACACTGAGCCGCGGCTGGCTAGCGGTGCCGGTTAACCGCGACCTGGTGCGGTAAGTACGACGTAGTTTCTGGTCTGTTAGATTAGCTCGGCTCATTATTTTTCCTTACCTGATTTACCGGATTTACGGATAATGCGCTCACCTTCGTAAGTAATACCTTTGCCTTTATACGGTTCCGGCTTCTTCAGCGCGCGGATTTCAGCCGCTACCTGGCCGACTTGCTGCTTATCGATGCCGCTAATTGTAATGGTGTTCTGCTCGACAGTTGCCTGAATGCCCTGCGGCAAGCGGTAAACCACTTCATGGCTAAAGCCAAGCTGCATTTTTAGATCTTGTCCGGCTAGCGCGACGCGAAAGCCGACACCGGTAACGACTAGCTTCTTGCTAAAACCGCTAATCACGCCGACGACCATATTATTAATTAAGGCGCGGGTCAGGCCATGGCGGGCGCGGTTGACCGGCTCGTCGTTATCTCTCGCAATAGTAACGACGTTGTCAGCCTGGCTAACGGTGACGCCCGGTAGCGTCGCTTGGCTAAGCTTGCCTTTGGCGCCTTCGACCGTGACAAGACTCGGCTCAATCGTGACATTGACGCCACTAGGCACTGTAATCGGTGATTTACCTACCCTACTCATCGTCGTGGCCCCTCGCTTCTGATGGGCGTTCCCCAATCAACATTCAATTTGCCGGCATCCTTTACCATCTCCATAATCTCCGGACCAACCACGGGATTACAAGCCATCTCGCATATACGGCTAAGCTCTCGTGCTACGTCATCCAGAACTCTTTCTTTCTCATCAAGGCCATAGACGGCGCCATGCGGGGCTTGTTCTAGAAGAGCTTTCGCTGACAAACTTTGAATACTGTCACCCATTTTTAATACACCTCGCAGATTAATTCGCCGCCGATGCCAGCCTTTTTAGCTTCAGCGCCGGTCATCACACCTTTGGAGGTTGACACAATGACGAGGCCGCGGCCGCGCTTGACAGTTGGAATGGCGCTAGCGCGAACATAATAGCGACGACCAGGCGTACTCAGGCGCTTGATAGAACTGATACGCGCGTTAGAGCCGCTGTCGTGGATTTGGATCGTCATAGTCTTACCGATTTCGGCCTTTTCTACGCTAACGCCATCGACAAAGCCGCTAGCCGCTAGCAGCTTAGCCACGGCTTCCTTGGCCTGGCTGTGCGGCAAGCTAACCCCGGTCTGGCGTACGCTAATAGCGTTACGGATCCGGGTCAGCATATCGGCAATGGGATCGGTAGAATTTATACTCATAATTATTACCAGCTACTCTTGGTTACTCCTGGGATCTCTCCCTTATTGGCGTGCTCGCGAAAGCTAATGCGGGATAGGCCGAACTGGCGCATATAGGCGTGCGGACGGCCGGTCTCAAAGCAGCGGTTCTTCCAGCGCGTCGGGCTGGAGTTGCGCGGTAATTTAGCCAATCCCTCAAGATCGCCTAGCTCCTTGAGCTCAGCGCGCTTGGCGGCATATTTCTGGATCATCTTCTGCCGCTTCAGATCTCGTGCAACTATCGATTTCTTAGCCATATTATTTTTCTACCTCTTCATCCCGAGACTCCTCAACCGGAAGTCTCCCAAATAGACGCATATACTCAGCCTCACGGAATTCAGGGTCTGATTCCTTCCGTTCAAGTCTGGCCCCTTCGTCTAAATACGCTGCTTTAGTAACCGGGTCATTCTCCACTTGTTCCCGTAATTTAGCCAGTGGATCTGCGTCGAAGTCAGTCATTACTTATTCTCCTTTTCGAATGGCATTCCTAGCTTTTCTAGGAGCGCTCGGGCGTGCGCCGGCTCCTGGCACTTAATCACAAAAACCGCTTGCAGGCCGTGCGCAGTCGTCGTCTCCTCGAAACTTAGATCCGGAAAAACTGACTGGTCGGTAAGCCCCAAGCTGTAATTGCCTTGGCGATCAAACCCCTTAGCACTGGCCCCATGAAAGTCACGCAGCCGCGGTAAGACTAAGTTGATCAGCCGGTCGGCGAACTCGTACATCTTATCACCTCTGAGCGTTACCTTCAAACCAATCTTTTCGCCCTCACGCAATTTGAAGCCGGCAATCGACTTCTTGGCCTTGGTTGTGAGTGGCTGCTGGCCAGTAATCTTCCTTAGCGTGTTCGTCGCAGCTTCGACCAGGCGTTTATCATCACGGCCTCGACCGAGACCGACGTTTACGACGATTTTCTCTAATCTCGGAACTTGGTGGATGTTCTTTAGCCCCAGTTCTTTTTGCAAGTCTTTGCGAATTTCAGTCTGGTACGACTCGTTCAGGCGTGCTTTTACAGCTACAGCGCTCATTTTTTGACTCCTTCGGCTTTGGGCTCGGGAATAGGCTTACCGCTGGACTTAAATACACGTGATTTAGCGCCATTAGCGGCTAGTTTGTAACCGATACGTGACGGTTTCTTGCTGGTAGGGTCAAGGATGCCGACTTTACTGACGTTAATCGGCTTAGTCAGCTCCATAATGCCACCTTGGGGGTTAGAACGCGTCGGCTTCTGGTGCTTTTTGACAATGTTGACGCCCTCGACCGTGACCTGATTTGTCTGCGGGTGGGTAGTTAGCACTTTGCCGGTTTTACCCTTGTACTTGCCGCTCCTGACCACTACGGTGTCGCCCTTTTTCAGTCTGATTTTGAACCGAGCCATCTTAAAGCACCTCCGGGGCAAGTGAAATAATTTTGGCGTAGCCTTGCTCGCGCAATTCACGGGGAACTGGGCCAAAAACACGTGTGCCGCGCGGCTGCTTGTCGTCACCAATGATAACGACAGCATTGTCGTCGAACTTGATGGTACTGCCGTCTTTTCTGCGAATTTCCTTATTGGTGCGTACAACCACGGCTTTGACGACCGACTTCTTGCGGACAGTGCCGTTCGGCACAGCGTCTTTGACGGTCGCGACGATGACGTCGCCCACGCGGGCATAGCGCCGTCTGGTGCCGCCGAGCACACGAATGCAGAGGATTTCTTTGGCGCCGCTGTTGTCACACACCACGAGTCTAGATTCCTGCTGGATCATTTGGCGTCCTCTTCATCCCTAGCCTTAGCTTTGGCTTCTTTGGCTGGTTCTTCGACCTTGGTTGCCGCTAGCGATTCGGCGCGAAGCGCTGGCTTCTCGATAATTTTGTCTAACTTAAAGCGTTTGGTGGCACTGAGCGGTCGGCACTCGATAATCTGGACTTTATCGCCGGCTTTTGCTTCATTTTTCTCGTCGTGGGCCACCACGTGGCGGCTAACAGAGTAGCGCTTGCGGTAAAGCGGGTGGGTTTTGCTGCGCGAAATATTGACCACAATAGTCTTATCGGGCTTGTCTGAACTAACAATTCCTATCAATGTTTTGGCCATTATTTTACTTCCTTACTTAATTGTTCGCCGAGAACGGTAAGGACGCGGGCTAGGTCTTTGCGCTTGTGGCGAACTAGGCGAGCATTATCGACCTCACCGAGGCTAATACGACGCTTCAGGCTGACGATTTCCTCGCGCAATTCGTTGCTCTTGGTCGCTAGCTCTTTGGTAGGCAATTTGCGGATATCAGCAGTTTTCATTAGTTGCCCTCCCTGGTCATAAAGCGGGTTTTTATCGGTAATTTGTGGGCGGCCAGCCTCATCGCCTCGCGGGCCTGCTCCTCTGTTACACCCTGCATTTCAAACATAATTGTGCCGGGGCGGACTTTAGCTGCGAAATATTCCGGGCTGCCCTTGCCGCTGCCCATTTTGACGTCAAGCGGCTTCTTGGTAACGCTAGTGTGCGGGAAGATACGAATCCAGATTTTGCCACCACGCTTGATGTAGCGCGTCATTGCCTGGCGAGCAGCCTCAATCTGGCGCGACGTGATGCGGGCGTGCCCCTGTGCTTGCAAGCCAAAATCACCAAAGGCAATGTAATTGCCTGCTGTCGCTGGGCCGCGGATCTTGCCCTTCCTGATTTTCCGGTACTTAGTACGGCTAGGCATCAACATTTACTGGTTCTCCCCTTTGTAAATCCAGACTTTGATACCGATGTAACCGGCTCCTGGGTAGAGCGCGCGGGCGCTGGCGAAATCAATGTTGGCACGCAAAGTGTGCAATGGCACGCTGCCCTGGACTTCCTTCTCGCGGCGGCTCATTTCAGCGCCGTTTAATCGGCCAGATACTTCGATGCGGACGCCTTTGGCACCAGCCCGCATCGTGGCGGCGCTAGCACTCTTAATCGCCCGGCGAAAACTCATCCGCCGCTCCAGCTGATGCGCGATATTTTCCGCGACTAATTTGGCGTAGAGCTCGGATTTTTTGATTTCTTCGATGTTAACGCGCGTATCGACACCGTAAATCTTCTGAATTGCATCCTTAAGTTCGGCTGCGCCCTGACCGCCACGACCGATAATTACTCCCGGCCTGGCAGTGCGAATCGTCACCGTAACTGCGTTGGGTGAGCGCTCGATGTCGACTTTGTTGACGGCGCCACGCTCGCCGGCCTTATCCTGGACAAGTTTGCGAACCTTTAGGTCGTCCTGCAAATATTTGGCGTAATCGCGCCGGCCGACAAACCACTTGCTGCGCCAGTCCTTGTTAACCTGTAACCTATAGCTAATCGGATTTACCTTTTGACCCATTACTCAGCCCCTTCCTGACGCGAGTGCCTGCTTTGCTGCGGAGCAACAAACTCCGCACTCTCTGGCCGCGTCTGCTGTGTCAGTAGCTCCGATGCTCCGTCAGCGTATTCTGATACGCCTCCGTTCGCTTCTCGCTCCTTCCTTGCATCCATACTAGAGAAGTCTGGACGCCCGTCTTTGGCCCATTCCGCAACACTTGGGAACGCTTGCTCAAAGCTACTTTGGCTAATCCAGCTACGCCGGAATGGTTTCCCGCTTAGACTCATATTACTTCTCCTCCTTTTTGGTCGTTTTGGCAGTAGTTTTAGTGGTCGCTGGTTTGCGCTCGGGGCGCTTTTCGCCATCGACTAGCACGCGGATGTGGCTGGTTCGCTTCTGATAAGGATGAGCCATACCGCGCGAAACCGGGCGAAAGCGCTTCAGGCGCGGGCCAGCGGTGACGCTAATTTCGGTAATCTGAAGAGTGTCGGGCTTGTAATTATGATTGTGTTCAGCATTAGCGCGAGCGCTAGCAATGACTTTGCTAACAGCTAACGCGCTGCGACGAGGCGTGTGTTCCAGAATGGTTAATGCGTCGGCGACAGAGCGGCCGCGCACCAGCCCGGCTACCACGCTAACTTTGCGTGGACTGATCGAAACGCCTTTTGCGATAGCTTTTACCGGCATTTTAGCCCTCCGCCTTTGCTAGTTTGCCACCGTGGCGGCGGAATTTGCGGGTAGGTGAAAATTCGCCCAGCTTGTGGCCAACCATGTTTTCAGTAACAAACACCGGCACGTGTACCTTGCCGTTATGCACGGCGAAAGTTTTGCCGACGAACTCCGGCGGAATCGCGCTTGCGCGCGCCCAAGTTTTGATGATAGTGCGATCTTCAGCGCCTAGCGCCGCGACTTTCTTCGACAGCTTGAAATCTACAAACGGTCCCTTTTTCAGCGAACGACTCATCCTGACCTCCTAGTGCTTGCGCTAGAGACTTCTACCCCAGAATATTCTTTTACAAAATCATTGTAATTCCTAATTCTATTGCCCTCGCTCGCTTCCTCATAGGCATAGCCAATAACGGACCAAACGAGAATAGGAGCATAATCAGCTATGGTTTCACTTACTAACAATCCTCCATGTAGCTGATTTAATCCCTTGGATAAGACTTTGCGACCAATAGCGGCTCCCAGTTTAGCTGCTAGCTTCAGAGATTCCTGTGTCGGCGGCTCAACGCCAAGCTCTTCTGCGTGCCCACGGATTGTACCTTTTATTAAACCGCGTAGAAAAATGTCCTTGCGCGTCTCGTCTCTCGCCTTTTCCGTAAATTCTTCTATGCCCATACCTATTTCCTCTTGGCCGCGTGACGGCTCCTGATTATATACTTATTGGTCGACTTGCGGCGGCGCGTCTTCAAGCCCAGTGCGACTTGGCCCCATGGCGTCTTCGGGATGCGACCTGGGCCGGTCTGGCCTTCACCACCGCCCATCGGGTGATCGGCCGGGTTCATCGCTTTACCGTGGACGGTCGGACGGACGCCCTTGTAGCGATTGCGGCCGGCTTTGCCAAGCTTGACGTTCTGATGCTGCTCGTTACCGATAACACCGATGCTAGCTGTACATCTGACGCTAACTTGTCGGACTTCGCCACTAGGTAGGCGTACTTGCGCCCAGTCGCCTTCTTTCGCCATCAGCTGTGCCGAATTGCCGGCGCTGCGGACGAGCTGTGCGCCGCGACCAGGCGTTAGTTCAATAGCGTGAATACTGCTCCCAAGCGGAATATTGGCTAGTGGCAGGCGATTGCCGACCTTGAAGCTGGCGTCTTCGCCACTTTGTACTTTCGCGCCAACTTTTAGACCGCTTGGTGCTAAGACATAGTGGTAACGGCCGCTAGTATCTTTGATCCTAGCGATTCTGGCGCTTCGGCCAGGGTCGTATTCGATGTGCTCGACGGTAGCGCTAGTTCCCGGAGCTAACGCAAAGTTGACCAAGCGATAATGACGCTTAGCGCCGCCGCCCTGGTGGCGAGTGGTAATTTTGCCCTGATTGTTGCGGCCGCTGCCGCGCTTCTTGGCGACCACCAGCGATTTGACCGGCTTTTTCGCGGTAATCGCGTCGAAGTCCTGGCTGCTCATTCCGCGCCGCGCTGGAG
>JARIHJ010000037.1 GCA_029288335.1 Candidatus Saccharimonadota bacterium | reverse complement strand
GCAGCGTCAGATGTGTATAAGAGACAGGGTATTTGTCGTGAAGATAGTGATATTTTTGACCATCGTAAAATGCCCTCTCTTTTAGTTTTTTAATTTTTCTCAACTTGTGCCTAGAATTATACTCTAGCGCAATAGTTAGCTGTCAATACCACATATATTGTGCTTTAAGCTACAAAATGCCGCTTTTCGGACAGGCCGGTGTAGCTGAGTACAGTTTGGGATGAAGCACGAAGTCCGCAAGCGAGCCGTATTGAAATACGGTGAGCGCGGACTGGAGTGATTCGCCCAAGATGTGCCAACTACACAGGCCTTAGCTGTCGATTTTTAGGAGGGTAACGTTAAATACCAACGACGCATTAGCCGGAATACCGGAACCGGCTGGTGGATTGGCGCCATAAGCCTCGTTGGCTGGGATAACTAGCTGGCGAGTGCCACCAACTTTCATCCCCGGGATACCCTGTTGCCAACCTTCAATCACGCTAGAAAGTGGAAACGTCGCCGGTTGGCCCGTATCGAGTGAACTTTGGAAGATCATGCCGGTCGCCGCCACCGCGCCAGTATAATTTACTGTGACAGTTTGGCCGGGCTTTACTGCAGCGCCGCTACCCTTACTCAAATCAGTAATTTCGAGACTGGGCACCGTGCTAACAGGCGTAAACCCCTTCAGCTTGGTCCCAGCCAGCTTGCTGCTAGTATTGCTAGTATTGCTAGTATTGCTGCTGGTGTTACTGGCTTGTTGATTGGAGTTATTATTGCCATTACCCTGAAAAAGCACAGCAATCGTTAGTGCCGCGCTCGTAATGATAAACAGCATCGCGATTATAAAAACGCTAACGCGCTGCCAGGTTTTGGTGTGACTTTTCTCCGCCATTAGCTAGTATTTTACAATGTCACCGGCTCAGTTGGAAATTTATCAGGTAAAAATTCTAACAAAGCAGCTTTTAATTCAGGCGAAACAAACGGCACTTCGGCTAGCCCGTCTAGCGGCAGCCACATCGTTTCATATAAGTTTTTGCCAAGCTTATTAATTTCATCCTCGATAGCGCCGGGAGTTATTTTTGGCTCGCCGCTAACGTAATCACATAAATAAACATATTGCGGGCCGTAGAATTTATCGTGATCTTCGTAAATAACTAGTCGTGGGTTTGCGATCTGAAGCCCGGTTTCCTCGGCGACTTCACGTGCGAGCGCCTGCTCTGGCCCTTCGCCCAAATCAATCTCGCCACCTACTAGCGTGTAATATTCACGCCCAAATTTGTTGCGGTGCATCACCAGCATTTTGTCGCCGTTTAGCACTATCGCTCGAACTGATTTACGCATAATTTAAGCCCAATTATACCTTAATTTCAAACTTCTTAAGCTTAGTTTCGCTGGTTCGGGTATGGCCCTGCTGGAGCTTCAGCAACTGGTCGTAGATGCCGCCGCTAGTCGCGAGCTCTGCCGGCGAGCCGATTTCGTCGGCACGGCCATTCGCCAAGGTAACAATCGTGTCGACGTGGCTGATAGTCGACAATCGGTGAGCAATAATTAGCGTCGTCCGGTTTTTCATCAGCCTAGACAGCGCCTCTTGGACTAACTGCTCGGAGCGACTGTCGAGGCTCGATGTGGCTTCGTCTAGCACCAGGATCGGTGCGTCTTTTAGGAGAGCTCGAGCGATCGCGATACGCTGTTTTTGGCCACCCGAGAGCTTGACGCCGCGTTCGCCGATTTCGGTATGGTAGCCTTTTTCAAATTTGTCGATGAACTCGCTGGCGTTGGCGGCTTTGGCGGCAGCGGCGATTTCCTTATCAGTAGCTTTCGGATTAGAGTAGCTGATGTTTTCCTTGATCGTGCCGGAAAATAGCGCCGGATCCTGGAAGACGACGCCGATATTGGCACGCAGGCTTTCCTGAGTAACCTCACTAATATTTTGTCCGTCGATTGATATTTCACCACTCGCGACTTCATAAAGCCTTAGCAGTAAATTGACAATCGTAGTTTTGCCCTCGCCCGACTCGCCGACAAGCGCCGTTCTAGAATTGGGCGGCAACGTGAAGTCCAGGTCAATTAGCACTGGCTCGGCCTCGTCGTAGCTGAAGCTGACATTTTTGAAGCTGACGCTAGCGTCCTTAACCTTCAGTTTCTTGGCTTCCGGGAGATCAGCTAGCGCCGGTTTTTCCTCCATTGCCGTAAAATATTCGCGGCTATCAGCCATCGCTCGCTGGGTTTGAGATACCAAGAAGCTAATCGTAAATAGCGGCAAGCGAATTTGCATACCGTAGAGGATTAGCGCGACGGCATCGCCCGGCGTCAAATGGCCATGCCTGTCTCTTATACACATCTGACGCTGCCGACGAATAG
>JARIHJ010000012.1 GCA_029288335.1 Candidatus Saccharimonadota bacterium | reverse complement strand
ATAAAATCCTGAGTAAGCCTGGCCGGCACAGTGGTAGCGCCTTCCTGGCTGATTTTAGCCCCAATGAAGCAGGTGATAGCGACGTCGAGATTGGTGGCCGCGACAGAGAGACGGTTTTGGCTGGTTTTTAGGGCGACGTTGGCTAGAATCGGCAGAGTTCCTCTGGAGCTAGCGACTCGCGCTACGGCGTTAAGTGCCCGGTTTAGATTTTCCTGGGTAACTTGTAGTTTCATAAAATCGCCTTTCTATAACTTGTAATAAAATTTTCATAAACTTCGTTATTGTTATTAGGCTTTGTGTAAAATGTGTAAAAGTGACTACCTAACAGATTAAAAGTGACTAATTTTGCTTGTTCAAAAGCTTGGGAACAATTGTTAAAAAACGGTGCGTAATTGCTTGGAAAATTTGTAGTTAATAAAACCCGGTTCATAATCGGCTGCTTTTGCACCAATTTCTGCACAGGATTTACTAGAGATTTAAACATACAAAAGTTCCCGAATTTCACTAAGTGTGCCGCGCAGGGTTGGATCAATGTGCGATTCGCGCTCGATTTTGGCGATAGAGTGGATGGCAGTGGTGTGGTCTTTGCGACCGAGTTCTTTGGCGATTCGCGGAAAGCTCAGGTGTAACTCGCTGCGAAGCATATACATAGCCACTTGGCGCGGTACCACGATGTCTTTGTCGCGCTTTGGCCCAGTAATGTCACTGACGGGTATCTGAAAGTGTTTGGCAGCGGTTTCGATGACTTGTTTGGGTGACAAACTTTTGGGGCGCATATCACCGGAGCCCAGAAAGCTTTCGGCGATTTCCACCGATGGCGACAAGCCGCGGACTTCGCAAAATGCCAGCAGTCGGTTCAGGGCACCCTCTAGCTCACGTATATTGGACTTAACCAAGTTGGCTAAATATTCGGCGGTTTCTTGGTCGATTTCAACATCGGTCGCGAGCGCCTTGGTTTGCACAATAGCGCAGCGGGTCTCCAGATCTGGATTTTGCATATCAATCGTCATACCTGCTGAAAACCGGCTTTTTAGCCTATTTTCTAGAGTAGGAATGTTGTGTGGCGGTAAATCCGAACTAATCACAATTTGCTTATTCGCCTGGTAGAGGGCGTTAAAAGTGTGGAAGAACTCTTCCTGGACCTTTTCTTTGCCGGCGATGAACTGCATATCATCAACTATTAATACGTCAGCACTGCGGTAGTGCTTGGCAAACTCGGTGGTTCTCTTAAACCTAAGGGCGTCGACAAATTCCTGGACGAACTGCTCGGTGGTGGCGTAGACAATTTTGGCGTCCGGCTTTTTGGCTAACACTTCGTTGCCCAGAGCCTGGATTAAGTGGGTCTTGCCGACGCCGACACCACCGTAGAGATAGAGCGGATTATATTTACTGCCCGGGTATTTGGCGACGCCTTGGCAGGCGGCGTATGCGAGCTCATTACCACTACCAACCACAAAATTATCGAATGTATAACGCTCGTTTAGGCCTTGGCGGTATTCGTGTGATAGGTTAGCGGCGCCAGCCAATGGTTTTTTGACGGTGGCTAGCGGCTCATTGATAACAGCTGGCGCGAGGTCGACATCGTCGATAATTTTGTCGGAGCTTGCCTTGCTCACCCTTATATCAAGCTGCCTAACCGCTACACCATTCTTGGTGAGAAGTTCACACACCAGCGGTGCGTATTTATTTTCGAGCTGGTTCTTAATAAAGATGTTGACAACGCCGATGGTGGCCACGCCGTCTGTGACACCAAGTAATTGGCTGTTTTTGAACCAAGTTAAGTAGTTTCCGCGACTCAGCGTTAGCTCAATCTCGCCCAGCACAGCCAGCCACAGCTTGTTTTTTTCTTCCATTAACGTTTCCGTCAACCCCTTTTTGTTCCCGTTTTAAGTCTCTTTTTTAACGGTTGTAATGACTAATATAACAAATCAGAACGGCACTTTTCCACAAGCCCAATTTTACTAAGCCAAAACTAAGCCACCACTAATTAATCAATCCACAACTCACTATTCAATCTGTTAATTTGGTGGAAAAAACGTCCCTAGCTGTGGAAAAACAAGCTGCTTTAGTGGTCTAAGCATTGTAGATTTCACGCTGAAAGCCGTTTTTTCGACAACTATAAAACTATAAGCGTTTTTGGCTAGCCCAGACGACCTGTATAATGAACTTCGATTATGCCTAAACGAACTTATCAACCCAAAAAGCGCAAGCGCGCTCGCGAACACGGCTTCATTAAGCGGATGGCTACCAAGACGGGACGCAAAGTTCTGGCTCGCCGCCGCGCCAAAGGTAGGACCAGGCTGTCCGCCTAGTCAGCAGCTAGCAGACAACTAACAAAAGCGGCAATCGCCAGCCATCCCTGTTTACTGTTTGCTAGTTAGTGTTTACTATTTTGGATATGATATCGAAACAGCATCGCTTTCACGGCTTAGCCAGCCTACGCCCAGTCTACCGGCAGGGAAAGACCATCAGATCGGCTGAGATTAGCCTGCGCTATCAATTAAATCGACACCGGGATAGTTACCGCGCGGCCGTGGTGGTGAGTAAAAAAGTTCACAAATCCGCGGTTCGGCGTAACCGAGTCCGCCGCCGAATTTACGAAGTTATCAGGCTGAACGAAGCCGACATTAAAAAGCCTCATGACTTAATTATTAGTGTCTTCAGCGATCAGGTTATAGATTGGCCAAGCGCCAAGCTTGACCACGAAATCATCAATTTACTAACTAAAGCCGGCATTATTAACAGATAGTACCCGTGTTATAGTAGGTGCAAGGAGAATCTAGACTTGAATGTTTTTACGCTGATTATCATCCAGCCGATTTTTAACCTTCTGGTGCTAATTTACGCGCTGATTCCGGGTCACAACTTCGGCTTGGCAGTAATTATTTTCACCGTGGTTATTCGCCTGTTGCTGTGGCCACTGCTTAAAAAGCAGTTGCATCAATCTAGAATGATGCGGCAGCTCCAACCCGAGATTAAGGCAATTAAGGCGAAAACCAAAGGTAACCGCCAAGAAGAATCTCGACTCATGATGGAGCTTTATAAGGAGAAAGGCGTCAGCCCGTTCAGCTCCCTCGGTGTGCTAATTATCCAAATCCCGATACTTATCGGCCTGTATGCGGGCTTGCGTAAGGTTGTCGATGACCCACACCAGATCGTCCAGTTTGCCTATCCAGGCTTACAGCATCTGCCTTGGATGCAGTATCTGAGCCACCACATTCATCAGTTCGATGATTCGCTGTTCGGCCTCGTTAATCTGACACGGCCGGCGATAGGCGGCAAAGGCGGCTTTTATTTTCCAGCCTTCATCCTGGTGGCGGCCAGCGCTATCATTCAATATTTCCAAAGCCAACAACTGATGCCGACCAGCAAAGACAGCAAAGGTCTGCGGGCGATTATGCGCGATGCCGGCCAGGGCAGGCAGGCCGATCAAGCCGAAGTCAGCGCAGCTGTCGGCAAAAGCACCAAATATTTTATTCCCGGGCTGGTGTTTCTTTTCACCATTAGCTTGGCATCGGCGCTGAGCCTGTACTTCTTGGTCAGTGGTTTGGTGGCCTTTTTGCAGCAGAGCTATATTTTGCGCAAGGACGAATCAGAAATGGAGCAAATCGCCGGCAGTCCTGCCAAAAAACAAGTCAAAAGCACTCAAAAAACTACAGCCGAATCGGCCAAAAATGATACTATTGAAGGAGAAATTATCGCTAAAAAGGCGGCGAAGCGACCAAAAAAATCGAAAGCCGGCAAGCGTAAACGGAGGAAGCACTAAATGAATGAAAAAAGCGAAGCCGCTCTGCAGTTTGCCAAGAAATACCTAGAGGATTTGCTGTCGTTTTTCGGCCTGAACACCGATGTCTATACGACCAGCGAGGACAACGAGGTTATCGAAATGAGCGTGCCATCGACCCACCTGAATGGCTTTTTGATCGGGCAGCGCGGCGAAACTTTGAGGTCCCTGCAATTCCTTGTCGCCAGCGCGCTAAAAGCCGGCGATTACGCTATTTGCCGCGTCAACATCGATGTGGCCGACTACAAGAAACAGCGTTCTGAGCATTTGGCCAAACAAGCCGAGGACTGGATCAAGGAAGTCAAAGCCAGCGGTGAACCGATGGATTTAAAGCCAATGAACGCGGCGGACCGCCGGACCGTCCACAAAGTCGCCGCTGATTACGGTGTCGCCAGCGAATCGAGCGGCGAAGGCGCTGACCGCCACATTGTCCTAAAACCCACCAGCGGCTAATTACTCGCCAAGCGCTTGTTTATAGACTTCTAGCGTCTGCTCGGCCATGCGTCGCCAGGAGTACTTTTTAATCTGTTTTTTGCCTAGAGTTACTAACTTTTGGCGCAGCTGCTTATCATCGAGCACTTCGCTAATTTTGGCGGCCATATCTTGGGCATCCAATGGATCAAAATAGTACACAGCGCTGCCCAGGACTTCTGGCATACAGCTGGCGTTACTGCTGACCACAGGCGCACCATTCAGCATAGCCTCTAGTGGCGGCAGGCCGAAGCCCTCGCTCAGTGACGCCCAAATATAGGCCTGCGTGTGCTGCATAGCCCACTTCAGCTGACCGTCGGTTATCCAGTCGGTCTGCACAACTCGATCGGCCACGCCCAGTTTGGTAGCTAGGTCAACATAAGTTTGGACGATGGCGTTCTTCTTGCCAGCAAGCATGAGGCAGAGGTCGGGGTATTTGGGAGCCAACAGCGCAAATGCTTCAATAATGCGACGCAGGTTCTTGTGTGGCAATGGCCGGCCGTTGAACATAATGAACCGCTTGCCCTCGAATCCCGGCACGGGTTTTGGCGCTTCGTCGAAGTCGTCGACGGCTTCGTAGGTAACGGTTATTTTGTTGGGGTTGACCTTGGCGAAGTCCACAATGTCGTTTTTAACAAATTCAGTAATGGTTAGCACCTCGGCGGATTTTTTGGCAACTTTTTTAATAACCCACCTGTAAACCAACTGCTTTACAGTGAAGACCAGGTAGTTTTTGCTGGGGTTACGGAAGCGAGCGGTTGTGAGATCCTGGATGGTGGTTATCGTCCTGCCGCGATACCAAACCGGTTGCTGAATCATCGTGAAATGAACCAGGTCTACTCCAAGTGCTTGAAGTTGCTGTTTAAACCCAATTTGCTCATCGAAGGTAAATTCTTTATGGGGACAGGCGACTTTGGTGAAATGCGGATTACTCGGCTCCCAGCTGTCCATATCTTTCGGGGTTAGCAAAATTATATAGTCGTGTTCGGTATCAATCTTTTGCAAGTAATGAATCAGCCGCTCCACGTAGCGACCGGTGCTTTGGTGCAACTCGCGGGCGTCGATAGCGATTGTGCTCATACTTCGCTCCGTCGTGCCTTGATTGGGTGAAACAGCAAGCGCAATTTGCGCGCGTTTGGTGGTAGTCCCTGAGTCATAGCGGTCCAAATATAGGCGGAAGTTACTTTGCGACCATGCTGGATCTGCCGACGCTGGACAGTTTTTTTGGGGAGTAATAGCACCATTTTGCAGAAGCCGCGGATAGCTGGCCAGCCTTGGCCACGCCAGATTGCGCTGAGAATAAATGAGCAATATGCGACTATAAACCGCGGTAATACGCGCCAGAATACGCTGGCCGGTGCATTTTTGTACAAAAGCCAGGGTAGGTTTTTCATAGTTTGGTAAGTCATAAAGCCTTTGATCTTGCTGCCAGTAGCATTAATTTGATGATAAACCTGGGCTGTTGGCACGTAACGTATTTGCCAGCCAGCCAATTGCACTCGAAAGCTTAGATCCACATCCTCATAGTAAGCAAAGAAGTCTTCGTCGAGGAGCCCGATCTCCTTGAGTGTTGCGACGCGGTAAAGGCAGGCTGCGCCGCAAGCAGCAAACACAACTGGCTCGTTATCGTAGTGGTTTACGTCGGTTTCATTTCGGCCCCGCGGATAGGGCAGACCCCAGGTAGTGTAACATTCACCCACACTATCCAGATGATCTCCATCGGCGCTCAGCACCATAGAATCCACGGTGCCTACCTTGGGGTGTGCGTCTAAATATTCTGCTAGGTTTTTAAGCCAATCTTTGTCAGCGATAGCATCATTATTAAAAGGCGCTACATAGCTGGCGCCTATCTCGATTGCTCTTTTGAACCCTGGATTTACACCGCCAGCATAGCCCTTGTTTTCGCCGTGTACAATTAGCTCTATCTGCGGGTAGTGTGTTTGTAGTAGCTCCAGAGAACCATCCATTGAACCATTTTCGACTACTATGATGTGTGACTTAAAGCTCTGACCCAGTAGCGAATCCAGGCAGGCCGGCAAGTCGTCCTTGCCATTCCAGTTCGGTACCACAACCACCACTTTATTCGTCGACTTAGTGCTCATCTTCATCTATATGGTACTACGCACCATATAATCTTCGTTACTCAAAAAATAGAAGTAAACTTCGTTTTCCTCCGTTTCTCGATTATAATACTCTAGAAAAGATGAACCGTGTAAAGGCAATACTATCGAAGCAGAATCGGGCTTTGCTGGCCGAGCT
>JARIHJ010000008.1 GCA_029288335.1 Candidatus Saccharimonadota bacterium | reverse complement strand
GATGCTTCAAGCCCGGCAGGGCTGGGGTGCCTGGCCCATTTGCTCTGTTAGAGCTGGCGTATAGCAATTAGCTAGCCCCGGCCTAGATAATTCCCGCAGCCAACTTTGCTGCGGGAATTTAACCTAAACCTGCTGTAGATCTAATCAGAAAGCTTGCTTAGTTCCGACTTAACAACCTGCCATGCCTCGCCAGCAGCCTTGCCATTATAAGCAAACCTGTTGGTGTCGTTGAAAAAAGCGTGGCTGCTATTTGAATAAATTTTTTGTTCAAAATCTACTTCTGCCAACTCCATCGAATTAGGTAATTTCTCAATCTGCGCCCCTAGACCTTCATCATTCTGCCCGTAAAACGCTCGCACCGGACACTTAATTTCTGCTAATTCGCTAATGCTAAAATCACAATGCCCATAAAACGGTATTGCCAGCGCTAATTGTGGCTCATTCACCGCTAGCGAGTAAGCATAGGTACCACCGAAACAAAAGCCGATAACGGCAACTTTTTGTTTAGCTTCCGGTAAATCATACAGGTAGCTAAAGCACTTTTTAGTATTTGCTAACGCGCGCTTGCCAAACTCTGGATTTTGCATCGGCGTCATTAACTTCCGCAGTTTCGGCTGAGTTTCGTTCCGCTTTTCCGGATTAAATAAGTCCTCTTGTAAGCCGGCTAATTTGCCTACATTGATGCCACTACCCGCTAGAAAATCTGGTGCTAACGCCAAGTAGCCCTCATTAGCTAACCTATCCGCTACTGATTTAATATGCTCAGTCAGCCCCCAAACCTCGTGAATTACCAAAATAGCGGCTTTTACTTCACCGCTCGGCCGCGCTAAATAAGCCGGCAAATCTTCGACTTTAATCATTTCACCCATTAAACTCATTATACCCCCTCGCCTTTGAAACTATTGAAACTAGGTCTATAATTGAGCTTATGATTTTGATCGCGCACGTCGTTATAGCCTTATCAAGCATAATTTTCGCCAGCCTCGCGCTAATCCGGCCCAACCAAGCCAAGATGAAGATTAACTACGGCTTCATCGCCGCGACTATCGCGACCGGCACTTATCTGATAGCCACCATGCACGTCAATATGCTCAGCACTTGTGCTACCGGACTAGTTTATTTGGCGGTCGTCGCCGTATTGTCAGTCCTGGCTCAGCGCAAACTCGCCAGACAAACGGCTGATTAACTCAGTAATTTTTACCCTTTTTTGCTCAGTGGTATCGCGGTCTCTTACTGTGACTGTCCCTTTGGTATCGCCCTCGAGGGTTTCGAAGTCGATTACTACGCAGTACGGCGTGCCGATTTCGTCCTGGCGGCGGTAGCGTTTGCCGATGTTACCGTTGTCGTCCCACATCACAGTGCCGAATTCTTTTTTGAGCATCGTGTAAACTTCGCGAGCTTTTTCAACCAATTCCGGTTTATTCTTTAGCAGGGGACTAACGGAGACTTTGACAGGTGCTAGATGCTTTGGCAATTTCAAGACGACCCGCTTTTCTCCGCCAATTTCATCTTCTGTGTACGCATCGCTAATAAACGCCAGGAACATCCGACCCATCCCGACTGAAGTTTCCAAAATCCATGGGATATATTTCTCGCCACTAGTTGGATCTGTGTAAGAAAGGTCTGTGCCAGAAAATTTAGAATGCTGCGTCAGATCATAATCCGTCCGGTCATGTACCCCCTCCAGCTCATCAAAGCCCAGACTTGGATAATTATATTCGATGTCCCAGGCGTCGGCCGCGTAGAAAACCAAGTTTTCGTGCTGCTTTAAGCGCAGATTTTCTTGCCTTATACCCATTTTGGCGTACCAATCCAGCCGGTCCTGCTTGATTTTTTCGTAGCGTTCTTTATTCTGGTGCGGCGGCACAAAATACTGAGTGTCGGCTTGCTCCATCTCGCGAGTTCTGAATATGAAATTGCGCGGACTGATTTCATTACGAAAGGCTTTACCAATCTGCGCGATACCGAACGGAATTTTAGCCGGAGTAGTGTCGACTACATTTTTAAAGTTCAAATAAATTCCTTGGCAGGCCTCGCCTGGTAAATAAACTGGCGCAGCCTCTATGTCTCCACTAAAATCACCCATATTGGTCTTGACAAGCAAATTGAACATACGAACAGGGCCAAAATCCTTCGCGCCACATTTGGGGCATTTTAGCTTATCACGATTTTCATCAAAAAGTTTCTGGAGCTGCTGTTCAGACATTTTTTCATCGGCCCTAACACCGATATTTTCTAGTTCTTTATCTACTCTAATGCGGGTATTGCACTTCTTGCATTCGGCGAGCGGATCAGCAAAACCACTAGTGTGACCCGATGCATCCCAAACTTTTGGTTCTTTGAAAATCGCACTATCTAATCCATAAAAATCGTCGCGATCATAGACGTGCTCCTTCCACCAAGCTCGCTTGAGGTTATTCAACAGCTCGACGCCAAGCGGACCGTAATCGTACATTCCCGCCATACCGCCGTAAATTTCGCTGCCCTGATAAATAAACCCGCGGCGCTTACATAGAGACACAATATCTTCGAGTTTTACTTCGCTCATATTGGCTGAATTATACCCTAAGATACTGGCGCAGCATAGCCGTGACTAGCGGTTGGCTATTACCGGCTAGCTTCTCGGCCTTGGTAATTCTCGCTAGCGCCTTGGCTGAATTACCACTAAAAACCACTCGTAGGAATTTAATAATTTCTGCACCATACTGATTACCGACGCTTAAGGTGGCGTTACTCGCATCAAAACTATAGTTTTCATTAGCCGATAGTGCACGTCCGCCAGCATCAGTCACCAGATTTGGTTTATGGCCAGCCAACACCAGCAAATTTGCCTCAAAATATAACCGAACCAGTGCTAGCGGCACATCGGAGTCGTCTAGTGCTGCTAACGAGCTTTGCAGTAAGTCGAAGTAGCCAGCCTCGGCATTATCCTCTGTATTTTTATTGATGAGCTTCAGTAACTCGTACCCTAGCTGTATACTATCCAGGTCGCCGACAATGCCGGCATAGTGATTCTCGAGCCGCGACGAAATCAGCGTCGATACTTCGCCCCGTCCTTTTATAAATGTAATCTGGCTAACGCTAAACAGCTCGATCCCACCGGCCAACTTCGACTTAGACTTCCTGACCCCGCGCGCCATTAGGCTTAGCTTGCCATAGCCGGGCGTCAAAACCGTCAAAATCCGGTCGGCCTCGCCGTAATTGGTACGGCTCAGCACAATAGCTTTAGTGACTAGTTGGTTCATCTTCTAATTCACTAGCAACTGCTAGCGTGAGCTCCTTCAGGCTAGTCTTGGCCTTATCAAAATAATGATCTATACCTAGTAGTTTCAGTTGTTTAGGCATTAGTTTGAAGCGGCTTTGCGGCAAGTGGCTATAAATCATTACTGGAATGCTTTGCCAGTCAGCGTAAGAGCGAAATTCATACAAGAACTCGATGCCATTATGTTTCGCTAGCTCAATCTCTAGAATTACAAGCGCTGGCATTTGCTCATCAGCACTAGCGATGGCCGCCTGAGCGCTAACAGCAATATTGACCGTATAACCGCTAATTTCCAATGCCTTTTTAGTATTTTGAGCAAATAATTTATTCGGCTCGATCAACAAAATAACAGAAGTCATAGCTAGACTAGCGCTAGTTGAGCGGTAGTTTGGAAGCTAGCCGCCAGCCCGGTCCAATTATGATGACGGCTCGCAAATAGGTGGCTCCCCATCGCGGCCAATAACATATCTGCCACAAGTACCCCACTTGCGCCACTTACGCTAATCGTGGGCAGCGGCTGGCGACTGGTTGCCAGCAATTCCTTGCCTCGCAATAGCGTCCTGCTAGTAATTTTTTCAGCTTGCCAATACCAGCCAGTAACCAAGCCATAACGGCTAGGATGACTAGCTAGTTTGAGGGTTAGCTGCCTG
>JARIHJ010000028.1 GCA_029288335.1 Candidatus Saccharimonadota bacterium | reverse complement strand
GGTAACTATAGGTTATTCACTGAAGCTCACTCTAACTTATACGGTTTAACAGAACCAGATGACATAGTACTTTTCACCGGAGGTGGGTCGAAAGACGAATTAGAGCGTGCTGAATGGCAGGCTGATGCTGACCCTGGCAATATCGATGCAGCCTTTAACAAAATAGCAGCAAAAGAAGCTTTCGAGGAAGATAAAGTGTCTTTGGCCGAAGCCAAAGAACGAGGTGCACAACAACTTAAGGAGTATGGTGCTGAGTTGCATGATCTGGCGGTGGCGGAAGCGCGTCATAGTGGTGTAGCGATTGACGTAGAACAATCTCCAGCTGCAGGGCAAAGTATAGAAGTTCATGCCACGAGATAGCATTTAATATAGAAAAAGAGCTGGAATAATCCGGCTCTTTTCTTTTTATTACAGGGGTAGCGTACAATACCTCGTATGGATGGGGTTGAAGAGGTAAAGAGCCGGCTGTCTGTCGAGGATGTAATCGGTGAGTATGTGCAGCTGAAGCGTGCCGGGCGGAACTGGCGTGGCTTATCGCCGTGGACCAGCGAGAAAACGCCCAGCCTGATGGTTAGCCCGGATAAGCAAATCTGGCACGACTTCAGCTCGGGCAAGGGCGGCAATATCTTTAGTTTTGTGATGGAGCTCGAGGGGCTGGATTTTAAGGGCGCGCTAGAACTACTGGCTAGAAAAGCCGGCGTCGACCTCGAGCAATACCGTACCAGCGGTCCGAGCCGCGGTCCGAGCAAAGAGAAGTTATACCAAGCCAACGAGCTAGCAGCGCACTTTTACCAGGCGCAGTTCATCAAATCGCGTGTGGCGATCGATTATGTTTCGAAAAAGCGGCAATTTACTGGTGATACGACGCTCGCCTGGCGGCTGGGCTACTCGCCAAATACCGGCAGCGCATTAGTCGATTATCTGAAGAGTAAAAAATTCACTCCAGACGAAATTAAGCGCGCTGGCCTCGCTAATAGCTACGGGAAGGATATGTTCCGCGGCCGGCTGATGATCCCACTGGCCGATGGCCAAGGCAGAATTATTGGTTTTACGGCCAGAATTTTGGATGAGGGTGAGCCAAAGTATATCAATACATCGGCGACCGTGTTGTACGACAAGAGCCGGCACGTTTACGGCTTGCACCTAGCCAAAGAAGCCATTCGGAAAAACAACTATGTCGTACTGTCCGAGGGCAACCTCGACGTCATCGCGAGCCACCAAGCGGGTGTTAAAAACGTGGTTGCGACCGCCGGCACGGCGCTGACCAGCCAGCACCTGAAGGCACTGGCGCGCTTTACCAGTGACATCAGACTCGCTTTTGATGCTGACAAAGCCGGGCTGGCGGCCACCGAGCGCGCAATTCCGCTAGCTAGCCAAGCCGGCGTGTCGTTATCGATTATTAGCATTCCTAGCGGCAAAGACCCGGACGAACTAATCAAGCAGGACAAGTCGAAATGGCTAGAAATAATCGAAAAGCCGAAGTACGCGCTGGACTGGCTGGTCGAGCAATATGAAAAACGGCTGGATTTGACTGGTGCAAGAGGCAAAAGAGAATTTAGCGATGTACTGCTACCGGTCGTCAAACAGCTCGACGATAAGGTCGAGCAGGATCATTATCTGAACCAAATCGCTAAAATCCTGGATGTAAGTGCCAGCTCGCTAACAGAGAAGATGGCAGGGGCTAGCGAGCCAATAAGCGCGCCGCGCCGGCGGGCTAAAGAACCCGCCAAGCTGACGGACGACGAGAGGCAAATAGCCGAGAAAAACAAAATCGAGGAGCACTTGCTGGCAATTCTCATGAACCAGCCGAAATTATTAAAAAGTGCGAACCTGGTCACGACCAAGATGCTGAGTTCGGCGGCGCAGAAGGCTTGGCGCGTAGTTAATCAACCAAACTACGACCCGAAAAAGCCCGTGCAAAATTTGGACGACTATGATAAGATATTAGGATTAGAGTTCGAAGAACTATATCAGGGACTTGGGGTTGACGAACTAACTTACGAAGTCCAGCGCCTGCAAAGCCGACTAATTGAAAAATACTCGAAAACCAGAAAAAGTGAAATTGCTAGCGAACTCGCCAGCGCCGATGACTTGAGAAGTGAACAATTGCTAGCCGAGGCCAAAAAACTCGATAATTTATTAAAGCAAGCTATAGAGAGAAGGGAATAATGCCTAGAAAGCCAGCCGCCGTATCGAAAAAACGTGATGACAAAAGGTCTCCAGAGCAAGTCGCCGAAGCCATTAATCAACTGATAGAGCGCGGCAAGAAGGATGGTCACATTGACCAGCGCGATATTGACGATATTTTGCCGCCAAACGACCCGGCCAACGCCGAAGCGATTGATACGCTGAATGGCGAGCTGGCCGACAACGACATTGAGATTACCAATATCGAGCCGAACCCGGAAGATTTGTCCGATGAGTGGCTGGACGAAGAGGAGGATGACGAGACGCTGCCGCAAGCGCAGGTCTTTGCCGACGATGATGTTTCCGATGACTCGGTGCGTTTGTTCTTGCGCGAAATTGGTAAGATTCCGCTGCTTTCGGCCGAGGAAGAATTGGCTCTAGCCAAGCGGGTTGTGGCTGGGGATAAGGGCGCGAAGGACAAG
>JARIHJ010000023.1 GCA_029288335.1 Candidatus Saccharimonadota bacterium | reverse complement strand
CTGGAACTGGCGGAAGGCAAAAAGCTAGTTGATCAAGTCCGGGAAATTAGTGATATTTTTTGGGAAACGAAGAAGGGCTAAGCAATTTTGGTGGCACATTGCGGCGTTGCCAGCTCGAGTGCTCAGTCACCGTATTTCAGTACGGCTGCTTGGGGCGCTTCACCGCCGCCTTGTACTGTACTCACTAGAAGTGCTTATCGCTAAGCAGCGAAAGGAAAGATGAAGATTTATTTTAAGCGGTTATTGATGGTGCGGCGCATTGTTGGCGACAGCATGCTGCCGAATTTGAACCGCGGCCAGCACATTGTCGCAACAAGCTTGTTCCGTAAGATCCATCCCGGCCAGGTCGTTATCGTGAGTCACGATGGCAAGGAAAAAGTTAAACGAGTCGAGCGGATCAATGATGATAAGCACGAACTTTTTGTGATTGGCGATAATCTGAATGCCAGCACCGACAGCCGCCATTTCGGTTGGCTGAATTATGATAATGTTATTGGCAAGGTCATTTGGCCGGACAAAAATATGCATAAATAGGTTATTATCAATAAAAGCTCTTCAAGCTAGCTTTTATTAGAATGGCCAAATCGAATCTTAATCCCCTTAAACCCAAGTCAGTACTATGTGTGGCGGCACACCCGGATGATTTGGAATTTGGTGTGGCCGGTAGCGTCGCCAAGTGGACGAGTCAGGGGGCAAACGTTTACTATTTAATTTTAACCAATGGCAACAAAGGTTCTGATGATCGCAGCTTAACTTCCGACCAGCTAAGAGATACCCGACGTAAAGAGCAGCGCGCCGCCGCCAAAATCCTCGGAGTCAAGGAAGTTTATTTTTGTAATTATGAAGATGGCTTGCTTGAACCGACCGCAAGCGTTAAGCGTGATGTGGTTAGAATAATCCGCAAGACCAAGCCCGACACCCTATACTGCATGGATCCGACGATGGTTTACGCGCTCAATGGTTTCGGTATCAATCATTCCGACCATCGGGCGGTCGGTCAGGCGGCGCTAGATGCCGTCTATCCGCTGGCTCGTGACTATTTGAGTTTCCCGGAACTAGCTAAAGACGAAAAGCTGGAACCGCACAAAGTTGCAACGGTTTTAATGGCTAATTTCGACAAGCAAAATTTTCACATTAATATTTTCTGACCATATTGAAACCAAACTACAAGCGCTGGCCGCCCACGCTAGCCAGCTTGCAGATCCGTCGGCCACCCTAGAGATGGTTCGCCAATTTGCTGTCGACGCCGGCAGGGTGGCGGGTTGTGATTACGCTGAGGCCTTTTTGAGGCTAGACATTCAAAATTGAGCCATCCTGCAAATAATGACTAACAAAAATCGATAAGTTTCTTAGCTTATTGTAATCTAGCTCACATACAACGACCGAAAAAAAGTATAAAAAAGTACTACCAGAATAACTCCCTAGTACCATTCTAGTGAGTTCTTAGGGGTGGCATTAATAATTTAGGGAGGGTCGTTATGGCGAAAAAAGCAAGCGCCAGACGAACACAAAAATCCTCGAAAAAAACCACACAAAGTAATGCCAAAATCAATGATGCAAGAAAACATTTATCAAGTTTCATCACCGGGTTAGCCGGAGCGGCGTTCGGTATCGCCTTGATGCTAGCCGTGGCGCTGCCAATGATACATCAGCAGCTATCTAGCGCGGTAGCTTCACTGAATCACCGAGCGTTGGCGATGACGCCGGCTGATGATTTAACTTGTCCGGTCCCGGCGGGTAGTGGCGCCGGTAACGCGTCGCAGGCCCAAGTCGCTA
>JARIHJ010000021.1 GCA_029288335.1 Candidatus Saccharimonadota bacterium | reverse complement strand
GTTTATCGCCTGGGCGCTTATCCACGCCGGTAAAAGATTTCAGCTCAGCATGCTCTTCTAAAAATTGCTGTACGCCGGCCATGGCTCGGCCTTTGCCGGCACCGACGAACACTACGTCTTTGCCACTAAACTGGTCCAGCTGCCACTCCATTTCAGGCTAGCTCCTGTCGCAGCTTAGCCTCTAGCTGTCCCGCCAGATTTTCCGGCAAAGCTTGCTCGCTTTGCAATTCCAGCATTGGTGCTAGTACTGCCTGCCAATCGCGGTCTGCGATGATTCCACGCTGTTGAGCTAGCTTCATTAACTGGCTATCTGTGAATTTGGCCTGCTGCCAGGCCAAATTAAGCGATAGAACCAATTCTTCAACTGTCCCCACGCAGTCGAGCGGCGGCTCACCTTCCTGGCCGGTTAATCGAAGGAATAGTAGTTCCAAACTGGCTTCGTCCAGAAAATTCCGGCCAAAAATCCTAAGCATCTCAGCCTCAGACAACCATGGCGTCAGCAGGATGAAGCTGCTGAGGGATTTCGGGCTTTCCAGGCTCCAGCGAGCATTCGGCCGCTTGGCTGGGTCAATCCGAAAAACGTAGTTGTCGCTAGTGAATTTCTCAAAATATTGCGGGTAATTAGCGAAAATTTTGGCAATAGCCACCGAAGTTAGTTGGCGGACGGTGCTGAAATAGGTAACACCCGGCGAAATGTGTTCTTTGATGTACGCCTGGAGCGCCTGCTCAAACTCGAAGGATTTGCTCCACTGATGGTTCACACTACCGTGCTGCCAGGCTACACGCGGCGTGCTGGCGCTAGCTTCGTTCGCGACTACGACATAGTTCGCGCCGCTGGCGACGGCTAGCGTTGTTCCGACGAGACCAAAAATCAGCGAAATCGGGATGTGGCCCTTATGAGCGCCAGGCATCTCCTGGAGTTCAAGTAACTGTTTATCCAGTGAGCGCTCGACGACACTAAGCTCAATTCCCATCGTATCGGCGACGGCTTTAGCCTGGCCCAGCTGTTCACCGGTGGCCATTACAAAGCCGCTCAAGCTGATTCTTAAACTTTTCAAAATTTCGCCAGCGACTATCGAATCTTTGCCGCCGCCAATACCCAGCAACGCTTTAGCGCTAGTCTCATTAGCAGAGGTGCTAACACTAAAACTAGTCCCATCTTGCGCTTTGAATTTCGCTAACTGCGCGGGGTCGAGCTTATTGACGTATAAAAATTCCCCCAAGCCATTACGCCAAATATTATTCCAGAAGCTAGCCTCGGCTGCGTCCATCTGATAGGGGTGCGATATATCGGGGCTAACGAATATTTTATAGTAGCTGATACCGAGTGCTAAGTGCAGCGCCCTCAGACAAGCGTTGAGCTTGTCGCTCGGCTTGAGCTTCACCGGAAATTTTAGTGATTCGATTAGCTGATAGCGATGGTCACCCTGGACTATTTCGTAATCAAAAGAGACAGTTTGCTCGTCATCGCTAACGCGAAAAGTCTGGTAAAAGAAGCTATCGGCCATAGCTAGTATTATGCCAGATGGTTAGTTTTTTAGGTGTTTTTGGACTAACTCGGCGACTTGGCGCGGGGTCATATTGGCCTTCAAAATAACGGCTTCAACACCGAGCGTTTTCATAGTGGCGGGAATTTCCTGCTCACCCATATTAGTTAATACGACGACTTTAATGTCTTTGCCCCAAGCGGTTTTGCGCATTTTGGCGAGCATTTCGTCACCGGTCATTTCCGGCATCATCAGATCGAGCAAGACGATGTCGGGCTTCATTTGCTCGATGAGTGCGAGTCCAAGTTTACCGTTTTCGGCCGTTTCAACCGCATAACCTTCCGCCTCGAATTTGAAGCGGTACATCTGGGAAATGGCTTGGTCATCCTCGACAATCGCAATTTTCGGCATAGTTCAACGCTAGCACAAAACGCGCCAAATAACCATTTGACCAAATAAAGCATAATTGGTATAATATGCTTAATGTCGGATTTGGAAACTAGCTATATTAGCGCTTCAGACGAACAAGCGCGCTTGGCTGAGATGATCGAGCGTCGGAATCAGCGACAGCTCAGGATTAGGTTGGCCGTTGGGGCGGGCTTCATAGCTGTCGGGGCAGCGGTTGCGGGTGGCATCGCCAGCGGCCTCACTCAACACGATAATGTGGCTGTCGCTATGCCGTTCGTACCGGAGGCCCAGGCTGTAGTTAACAATATTGATAACGTTCTAGTAGATATCGGCGAGGTGGCTTTTCCGCTAGCGTTAACTACTATTGGTGGTGTTAAGCTGGCTTCGTGCCGGAGTGCTCGAATTGCGTCTATCGATAAGCTGTCTTCACAGGAAATGAGTGATGACGGCGACAGGCATAAGGGCACGGTCAAGAAAGCGATGACGTATGCTTTTGCCGGTGGCTTTCCCTTCGTAGCGACAATGGGTTCAATGCTTGGCGCGATTACGACTGGGGTTGGCGACGAAGTTACCAACGGTCCCAGCCGCCCAGTGGTAGCTATTAGTCAGTACGCGCCAGGCGACGCCTGGATAGTCCAGTCTAAAGACGCGCTGCCAATGGTAGATCAGTATCTGTCGTTGCCGCTAGTGTCTCGTATCGAAGCGCAGGCTAATAAAGTCGGTGTTAGGGCGACGCCGGTTGATCTGAATCTTAGCAACTTTGACTACCAGGGAGAGAATCGAACCGATTTGGTATTTGGCATTGATATGCCGGCTAGCTCGCCGGCCGCTTGGCGTCCGAGTGAAGGCTGCAAAAGTATCCCGCTGATTATGGACGAGGCTGCCAACGTTAAAAATGGCAGCGAAGTAGAGATTGATGGAATTAATGGAGAAGTGGTCGGTCAGACAAAGGATATGTCGGCGATCAACCGCATTGGCATAATAGCTGACCGCCAAGCCGTTAAGGCCTGCTTGGAAAAAAGTGCGGACACCCCGGACGATATGGTGATCCTAGATACCGACGTAGCCACGGGTAATCAGATTCTAGCCGCCGCCAATACTGATGGCGAGACGGCCACAGTGATTACCAAGCAACATTATCTAAGTAACAGCGCGGACTTTTGGCGCTCGAACGTAAAACCGATTACTAACTTTCTAGCGCTTGTTTCCGGTGGGCTGGCGCTCGTCGCTATGAGCGGCACGATGTTACAGCGGATGCTCCGTAATCGCAGCGAGTGGGCGGCTAAATTTGCCAGCAAAGTCACCGATAATCAAATGCGGGCAACTGAACTGACGCGGGCAGCTAAAGACGGCGTGGTGGCGTCGGTTGGCGGTGTGGCCCTAGCTACCGGAGTTATGCCCATATTTAATGCTTTAGAACCAGGGCTTTTGGCCGGGGTGGGTTTTCGTGAAGCAGCTGTCGGCGCGGCCGTTGGTACGGTTGGCTCGATCGGTGGCGCGGCTATCAGGCTGGTACGGCCGCGCAAAACTATTAATGTCGTCGAGCACACAAGGTAAAACTATGTGGTCGTCACCAAATTATTACAACTCGAAGCACGCCAGCGCTGCGGCTCTGTACGATGTTAGCAAAAGCTTCACCGGTAAACTCGAGCCAGCCTTGAATCAAGTTAGCTTCACAGTTCCCGAGGGCCAAATTACGCTTATGACCGGCCAAAGCGGGTCGGGCAAATCGACAGCCTTGCGCATCTTAGCGAATATTGAGGAGCCGGACAGTGGCCGGGCAGAACTATTTGGTGAAGACTTTTTATCGTTATCTAACAGAGAACGCCGGGAATTATTTGCCGGACGGGTTGGTATAGGTTTTCAGGCGCCCAAGCTGGATCCGGGCTTCTCGGTACTGGAAAATCTGTCGGGCTTAGCCGAGAGCCTGAACTATCGGCCAACGGCGGCCCGCCTAGCTCACGTCGCTATGCATGTTGGCCTCGGCGACAAATTGTTCCAGGATGCTGCTACGCTCTCTGGTGGTGAGCAGCAAAAGCTCGCCCTTGGCAGGTTGTTGGTCTCGGAGCCGAAGCTGGTTTTACTGGACGAGCCGACATCGGCTATCGACCCGCGCGGCAAGCATAGCTTGTATGAATCTTTGCGCTACTTTAACGAGTGTGAAGGTGTCAGCGTACTGATGATTAGCCACGACGAGCAGGCTGGCAACTACGCCGATAAGATCATCATCCTGGAAGCCGGTCGGATAGCTAGCAATCCTTGATAGAAGCTTGGCTTAGCATTGACAAGACTAAAGTCTAACTGAGTAGGACTTCCTTGATTATGGCGACGACTTGGGCGGGGGTGCTGTGAGCTTTGACAATGTAGCGCTCGACATTGAGGAAACGCAAACTAGGCGGTGCTTCGCTTTTGCTGATGTTGGTCAGCACCACAACTTTTACGTCAGCGCCCCAATCGCTGGCGCGCAGTTTCTCGAGCATTTCGCCGCCGCTCATAATTGGCATTCTGAGGTCAAGCAAGATGAGGTCTGGCTGAAATTTTTCGGCTACCTCTAGCCCTTTAGCGCCATCGCCCGCGGTGGCTACTTTATACCCTTCAAGCTCTAATTTGAATTCGTACATTTGCCGGATGGCGGCCTCATCCTCGACTACTAAGATTTTTTGTTTTGACAAATCCATAAATTATGTATTGACATTTTAGCAAGCATTAGCTACAATACCAAGGTTAAATCAACAAGTCGACCAAAATAAACAGATAGCAAAAGTACTTTAGAAGATTAAGCGGCGCTAGCGGCTGGACAAAATCCAGAGCGCTGGTGCCGTTTTTATATATTTTAGGAGCATTAAAAGTGGCCTTTGAGGAAATCTATTTGGGTCCAGGTACAAGTGAACCTCTTCCCAGTTTAGTCTATCCAAGTATCGCCGGCGTAAAAGAGCCGACTAGTGACGGTGTGCTAATCACACCGGAAGTTAGGCGCGAGCTCGGAGACCTAGAAGAAGCTGGCATAGATGTTCGCAAGGTTGATGTGGCCCCCCACTTCGAGTTACCCGTGGATGTGCAGCAGGAAGTTGACAAGCAGTGTGAAGCCATAGGCCGTTTACCCAAGAGAGAAGCGTTCGAAACTCTATTTGACCCGAATGTCCACTCCGCCGGCGCAACGTGGGCCAAGCTTGGCAAGCGAGCGATTGCCCTATGGGCGTTGAAGCGGGCGGGTGACCCTGAAACCCACACTATCGCCCCATCAATCGATCCCAGCGTATATGACGAGCCGATTTTCGATGGTAAATCCGCGCACGAGGTTTTAACCGAGAGGCATCCACGTACAGCTGAGGCGGTAAAAGAGAGATATCGAGCCATCACCACGGAGCCCATAGAAGATAGGGCCTTTCCAAGAGACGCACGATCAGCCTACTTAGACTTTATAGCCAGTAATGGTTTCAACTATTTGGGCTCGAAAGATTTTTTGACCGGTGTTTTAGATAGCCGAGCGGTTGATACGCGCGCTATTGCTGCTGGTCAGTTGGCCCTGGAGCACATATTGGGTAACCCCGAAGACTTTTCTGACAAGCCGCTTGTGACAGCTAGTTTAGCTTGTGGCGCAGCTGCGTCTATGTTTGAGCTTAATGAACTCTTCGCTAAAAATGGTTACGAGATCGGTAAAAATGTCTTAGTTGATAACGACCCGATGGCTTTAGCGAGTGCGGTCGCCCTCAGCCGAGCTTACGGTATGAACGACAAGGCTGATATACACTTACAGGATATTGTGGGCGGGCGTCTGACAGATTATATTGAGCCTCACAGTGTAGACATTGTAGACATCTTGGGCATAGTAGATTATTTGCCTACTACGCTAAAGGGCTACCGAGCGGCTTCTAACTTTATTGGCAAGATAGTTGATATCGTCCGCCCCGGCGGCATAATTGTTGGCGCCAATGCCTTGCTTCATCGCCCTCAACAGGATTTCTTCGAGAAGGTCTGGCCCACACTACAACAGCGTGATCCAAGCGAAATGGTAGAAATAATCACAGATGCCGGTTATAGCAGGGACAGCATTCGGGTTCGTGTGCCGCAGCGCGAAGGCGTTTATGGGGTTTATGGTATCACTGTCCCCAGGGAAAAGAGCCGCTACTTTAGCGAGACTCGCAATCAAAAGCTGGCGCGTAAGGTTCTTACGCTGGCGAGCAAGTTCAACAAATATTAGCCGTATAAGCAATCTCGGTATTGATGTACTGGCGGTGCATTTATTGATAGAGTAAATGTGTGAACTGGTTACGCTTGTTCCCCCTTATTTTGCTCGGCCTGGTTAATGTTGTGCTGGCCGGCCTGGTGGCGGTGCGTGACCACCGGCGGCTAAATAACCTAGCATTTGCTGTCTTTGCCTTAGCGATCGGCCTCTGGTCGATAGGAATAGCCGGTTTTCTGATGTCCACAAGCTACGATGCGGCCTGGATCTGGGCCTGCTTTTATTACGTTATGCCGCTCTTTATGGCGCTATCTGGATATTGCTTTGCCAGCACTTTTCCATCGCTTAAGCTCCCCCGGAGCCCGCTTCTTTACCTAGCAGTGGTAGGGTTCTTTGGGCTCTTAGCGATGTTGTTAGCGGTGCCGCACGTGATGTTGCTAAAGATTGTTTATCACAGCTGGGGAAAAGAAGTACTACTGAGTCAAACAGCCTACGTTGTATATGCGCTTTATATAGTATTATTCTTTTCCGTCATTTTGCTGACAATGCACCGAAAATCCAGGAAGCTTCAAGGTGTTCAGGCTAGGCAAGCCGAATTGTTTTTCCTGACGTTTAGCGTCACTGCCATTTTTGGGCTGATCTTCAATTTAATCCTGCCACTCTTTCATAATTACCGTCTAATCTGGCTCGGCCCCCTGTTTACCAGTATTTCAATAGTGGGCGTGGGTTATAGCATAGTCCAACACAAAATGTTCGACATTCGGCTAGTGGTGGCGCGGGCGCTAGCCTATTCTCTGTCGATTGTAGTGCTACTGGGGGCTTATTCGTTGCTATTTTATGCGGCGATTAGCAGGCTATCTGACCATCTAGTGGGAGGCTGGAAGTCAGTAGTAAACCTAGTACTTATACTGATTGCCGCAGTAACCTACGGACCCCTGAAGCACTACTTTGATAGACTGACTAACCGGCTATTCTACCGTGACGCTTATGATCCACAGGTGTTTCTAGATGAGCTTAATCAAGCGCTGGTCGCCAACCTAGACCTAAATAAGCTTCTAAGCGACGCGGCAGGCGTGATCGTGTCCAATTTGAAAGCTGGCTGGTGCGTCTTCGGTGTTAAAGAAACGAATTTCCGCGGCATACGCGTGATTGGTACCAGCCAGAAGAGCTTCCAACCCGAAGAAATCGCTGCAGTTAGAGCAATTACGCCGCACCTCAACTCTAACATTATCGTCGTCGACAACCTGCCGCCGGAGCAAGCCAAGCTGAAGCAGCTACTAGCCAAAAACGACATCGCCCTGCTGGCTAGGCTCGTACCTAGTAACCACAAAACCGAAGAAGGTCTTGGCTACATCGTGCTGGGGGCTAAGAAAAGCGGTAATCCCTATTCCACCGCTGACGAGCGCATTATTGACATCGTCGCTAGTGAGCTTTTGATCGCGATCCAGAATTCGCTTCACTTCGAGGAAATCCAGAACTTCAACCTGACTCTGCAGCAAAAAGTCGACGACGCTACACGCGAAGTCAAACGTGCCAATGAGCGCCTCAAGCAGCTCGACGAGACCAAGGACGACTTCATCTCGATGGCGAGCCACCAGCTGCGCACGCCTCTCACCTCTGTTAAGGGTTATTTGAGTCTAATTTTGGACGGCGACGTCGGTCGGATTACGACCCAGCAGCGTAAAATGCTCCAGCAGGCCTACACTTCCAGCCAGCGGATGGTTTACCTGATCGCTGACTTATTGAATGTTTCGCGGCTGAAGACCGGCAAATTTGCTATCGAGCCGACGCCGATTAACTTGGCTGAGGTGGTGGACGAGGAAATGGATCAGCTGGTTGGTGCGGCCAAGGGCAAAGATCTGAAGATGACCTACATAAAGCCGAGCACTTTCCCGACGCTGATGCTTGACGAGACCAAAACGCGTCAGGTGATTATGAACTTTGTCGACAATGCGATTTATTACACTCCACCGGGCGGTACTATCAATGTTAAGCTGACCGAGACTCCTCACGCTGTCGAATTTCGGGTGATCGATAACGGTATCGGCGTACCGGCGAGTGAGCGCTACCACTTGTTTACGAAGTTTTACCGGGCCAAAAATGCCCAGAAGGCGCGACCTGATGGCACTGGCCTCGGCCTATTTATGGCCAAGAAAGTCATCGTTGGCGAAGGCGGCTCTATCATCTTCGACAGCGAGGAAAATAAAGGCAGCACCTTCGGTTTCAGCTTCAGCAAGGCCAAGTTAGCCGCTAAGCCACCATCTGGCAATGTTGGGCCAGCTAGTACAAAAGTTCCCAGTAAAGCCGAAGAAGCCATTAAAGAGCCAGTGTCCTAAGCAGTTTTATTTTATAGAAAACACTTGCATAATTATCAAGGTTATGCTATTATTGCTGCCATTGGAGAATTTATGCCAGAGATTATCACTAATCTAGCTGAGAACGCGCCTTACTACGGTGCTGCCATTGGCGCGCTGGGCGGTGCTGGTTATGATTTACTGACACAGCGCCGACTCGAAAGTGGGCGCCGAGCGCCTGATGAGGCAGCCGCTGACATTACTAGTAAATATCAGCTAACGCGTGGCCAGCGGATTGGTCGGACGTTGATTTCAGCCGTTCTCGTGGGCGGAGTGGGTGCTGGTGTTGGTCTAGCTTGGGGCGAAACGCAGGCCCCGTCGGCCGGCAAAGCCGAGCTGATGGTCGCGGCTGACCGTTCTGGTTCGACTGCCGGTGAGCAAGCTGACGAAATTACCCGGGCAATTCAGATGATTGAAGGTCACGAGGACATCGACGCCCAGGCTGTCAACTCATATCTCGGTGTTAACCCCACCACTAGTTTGAGTGAGGCGGCCAGTATTACACCGTCTGGCTACTCGGATATGGGCCAAGCCACTTTGGCCGGAATTGACACTTTCAAGCTGCCCCAACAGGATAGCCATGGTGGCAAAAGCGGCCTATTGGTACTTACGGCCAATGGCCTAGGTGCGCCTGGCAACATTATCAGTGAGGATGAGTCATTGCCGAGTCCGGTGCCGATTTATATTGTCAATGTTGATAAGCCGGCGAGTAGCAGCGAGATTGCTAACGAGCAGCAGATCGCCAAAGCTACCGGCGGTAAATTTTTACAAAACCCGACGAGCGGTGACTTCAGCAAAATGATTGGTAGCCTAGAGCCGCCGAAAAGTGAACCCAAGAACAACACACCTGAGGGCCAGAAGTGGCTGATAACTGTCTTAGCGCTGGGCAGCATCGGCGCATTTGCGCGCTGGCGGCGCCATTTGCCGCTTAGCCTCAGCGGAATGTCCAGGCGGTTTATGAGTAACCCTAAGCGAATTAAGTAATTTTATTTAAAGGAGAATCAATTATGAGAGTGCACGAACGAAGAATTTTAGAGGGAGTTGAGACGACTGCGGATGCGTTGAACTTTTACGCCAACTCAGTCGACCAGCTTAGCAACGCCGTTTACGGCGAGCAATACGCTAAAGATGCGGCTCTGGCCAGTATCGTTAGCCGCAAGCCACTGATACTTAGCGGTATACCTGGTTTTGGTAAATCTACTTTGTCAGAAGTAATGCCACGGCTAGTCCAAGGCACGACCGACGAAGACATCGCGCTAATTTCTGGTCAGCACGACCTGACCGGCAATCAACTTATTGGTGGCGAGGTTGTTTCCGTTAAGCGTGTTACTGATGGTGAAGGTAAAACACGCGAAGAAAGAGTTGTTACAGAAATAGACGGTATTGTACAAAAAAATACTCGCTTTGTCCGCCTCGAAGAAGCTAACGGTACTAACCCCTACGCCCTGCGTACCCTTCTGCCGGTACTCGAGAGCCGTCGTATCGAAAACGCTGGTGGCGAGCTGGAAATGCCGGATCTGCTAACGGTGATAGCGACGATGAACCCGACCGAATCAAGCCAGTCGACTTTCGAAATTTCTGACGCAATGGCTTCCCGCTTTGCGCTAGGTGCGGTGATGGGCAAGCTTAGCTCTGAAGATGA
>JARIHJ010000024.1 GCA_029288335.1 Candidatus Saccharimonadota bacterium | reverse complement strand
AGATGTGTATAAGAGACAGCTTCAGTAGTGTTGAGGCAAAAATATTATGGAAGAAATTCTTGACGGCAATGGCCACCCAGGACGGATTGAACTGTCAACAGAAGATCAGCTTATTCACGTTACTGCGCACTCAGAAGGCTTGCTACTGGACCACCCTGACGAAGTAATTCTCGGCTCCTTGTCTCACGAGGACTCCGGTAGTGTCGGAGCTAGCGTTTTTTTGCGGCATCAGGGTGATAGTTTCGCTTGCTATGCCACTGTGGAATTGCCCGAGCGACTAACCAGCCAGCCGCTTCCTAACATCCTTGGGCTTTTTAATTCGCTAGTGGGTAATAAAAAGGCGCTCTCGTGGGATGAAAATAGTTGTTGCACTCCTATTTACTTAAAAACCCGTAATTTTATAAGTCTCAAACGCGAGATTGATGGTAGCGTAGGCCCAACCATTCATATATACACGAAAGGTTTATACGAGAGGCCAGAAACTCCGCGTGACGAGGCGGACAATCTCAAATATTACGACTATCCCGTCGATGAGGTAGTAATAAAGCTCGGTGAAATTGTCGGCCATATCACTAACGAGTTACATCAGATGAGTGGCAAGAGAAACTCTGCCTGGTTAGATATCAATCTTCCCTACTTCTCGCAAAATGAGGAGATTGTAGGGTCTACTGAAATAGTCCCCGCTTGCCGGCCAGAGCACGCCACCTTTCCTGATTTCGAAGATTTTGGCGGGCTTGGACGAGGAAATTACTAGGCTCACTGACGCCGCTCTTGACTGGGCCTCACCAGATTTACTAGAAAAATATGGCCTCGCCCCAAAAAACGGCATCATATTGCAAGGACCCGGCGGCGTCGGCAAAACTGACCTAGTGCGCGCGCTGGCTAAAAAAATGCGCACTAAATACACTGAGGTTTGTGCGACCCAAATTAGAGATCCCTATATAGGAGTATCCGAGCGCAATCTGCGCGAAGTTTTCCGAGCAACTGCTGCAACCGGTGAGCGCACTATAGTATTCATCGATGAATTCGACGGCCTTTTCAGTAATAACGTCGGTGGTAATGAAGGTGGCGCACGCTCGCTAATCGCCGAATTCAAGACTATCCTTAGCAATATGAATCAGTACCCAAATGTGCTCGTAATCGTGGCCGCTAATAGCTTAGCTAACTTTGATCCGGCACTACTAAGACCTGGCAGATTTGACACGGTCATTAAGATTGGTCTGCCGAACGAAGCGACTAGGGCTCAAATTTTTGACAAATATCTCCGTAAACACTCCGATCACTTCACAGCTATGACCTTTGATAATCTCGATGGCTACATCGATACCCAGATACTGGCACAGCGCGCTATCGATTTTTCCGGTGCCGACATCAAAAATGTTATTACCGAGCTCTTGTGGCACAAAATGCGCCGCGAACGCACTAGTGGTAGCCAGCCGCCACAGATGACACAAGCTGAAATTCTCCAGGCAGTAGACCGGCACCGACAGACAAGGCCAAGTGATATATAGAAATTAGGTTTTGGTACCGGGGGCGAGGCTTGAACGAACGCTTTGATGGCATACTAGCTAACGCTATTATGCCATCGCTATATTTTATCAAATTCCTAATTTGACAAAATTCTGCTCCAGCTCGAACAAGTTCGAGAGTCGCGCTTTCAACCACTCCCTACCAAAAAATGATTAGCCTAAAGGCCAAACACTTTTTGGTACCGGGGGCGAGGCTTGAACTCGCGACCTCAGGCTTATGAGTCCTGCGCTCTAACCAGCTGAGCTACCCCGGCGCTAGAGCTTAATATACCACACTTTATATCTGTTAGCTGACACTGGGTTTATACTTATGTTTATAAAAGCCAAAGATGGACAGAATTTACTCGCCGGAGCAGAAAGAAGCACTTGAATGGCGTGAAAAGCTGGCCGCGGAATTAGGCGGATGCGCCAAAGTACTGGTTGCGGTGAACGAGCGCTACCAGCAGATAATTAGCGACTGCACTAACTCTAGCGAGCGCTGCCGTAATCTGGGCCTAGGATTTGATGATATTCGCCAACCTGATGCCGATGATATTCAAGAGGCACTAAATGGCGAATTAGATTATCTCAGCCAAAAGCTCCACCGTGCACCGATAGTCGAATTGGTGGAGCCGTTGCCAGACGCTAGCTAGCCACCAACACTTTGTCGAGCTTTTGAATTTCTGGGTTAGTGGTCGGCACTAGCTCATAAACTAATGCTTCGGAAGTTTTCGCCATAACTTCTCGCTTTCTTTTTTATTTTTTGATGTAACTCTTTAATTATAGCTGACTTCTGGGAGAATTTCAATAGTCCAAGGTAGTAAAAAAATCAGCAAAATCGTAATGGCTTCTCTAAAAAGGAAAATGCCCTGCCAGACGACAGGGCATTTTCCTTGGTTCCGGGGGCAGGACTCGAA
>JARIHJ010000082.1 GCA_029288335.1 Candidatus Saccharimonadota bacterium | reverse complement strand
GGAATTGGTGCGCGGCAGGAGCCGCGCTTGTTTTTTAGACCGCCACAGGCGGTTTTTCTTGGTATAATGAAAGAGCAACCAACCACAGATAATCTATTTTTATTTTGAGGGCTTTAATGGCCGTCTTGGACAATCTAGATTATCTAGGTTGGTTGCACCAGGACGGTCATTTAAGTTTAGGGGGTAAAACTATGCAGGAAAAATACTTTTTATACGCTCGCAAGAGTACAGATGTTGAAGACAAACAGGTTTTGTCTATTGAGGCGCAAATTGCCGAACTTCGGAAGTATGCTAGAGATAACGGCTTGCAAATCGTAGACACTATTATTGAAAAACGTACTGCTAAAATACCAGGTCGCCCAAAGTTCGGATCAATGCTTGCCCGCATTGAAGCTAATGAGGCCAGCGGCATTATCGCGTGGCACCCTGACCGCCTTGCTCGTAATTCCATTGACGGCGGACAGATTGTCTATTTGCTTGACCAAACACATCTGACTAATCTGAAGTTTCCGACATTTTGGTTTGAGAACACCTCACAAGGCAAGTTTATGCTGTCCATAGCATTTGGTCAGTCAAAGTATTATGTAGACAATTTGTCCGAAAATACAAAGCGAGGTTTGCGCCAAAAAGTACGGCGCGGTGAAATGCCTGGACTTGCACCGCTTGGCTACATAAATGATGTGCGTACCCGCACCATAGTTGTAGATAAACGGCGTGCGCCGCTGGTTGTGTCTGCATTTGAGCTGTACAGCAAAGGCGACAAAGGTTTACAGGAAATTGCCGACTATTTTGCAGATAATGGCATAAAAACCAGCGGTGGCTTGCCCCTCAAAAAAGACCAAATCAAATATATGCTGACCAATCCGTTTTACTACGGACATTTTAGATATGCTGGCGAAGTCTACGAGGGCAAGCATACGCCGATTATGTCCAAGAAACTGTTTGACGCGGTGCAGTCCGTCCTGGAGCAGCGCGGACACAAGCGCAAAGGCGCAAATGCACCACAAGCCTTGTGCGGCTTGCTGACTTGCGGCGCGTGCAATATGGCGATTACCGCTGAGAAAAAGATAAAGCATCAAAAGAACGGCAACATACACAAATACACCTACTACCGTTGCACGCGTAAAAGTAAAATAATGCAGTGCGTTGAACCAGCCGTAACCGAACCGCAACTTGTGGCGCAGTTGTCCGACATCTTGCAGGGCTACGCTCTGCCGAGTGTGTGGGCAACTACGCTAGGCAAAATGCTTGACGAGGACGAGAAAGCAGCCGAGCGAACCACTGGCGCGTTTATAGCCCAAGCACAGGACAAAGTGCGTAACTTGCAGAGCAAGTTACAGCGACTTCTGGACAGTTACCTAGACCAAGATATTGATCGGCCAACCTACAAAGCCAAACAAGCCGAACTAATGAGCGAAAAGAAGTCGCTGGACGAACAAATCGGCAAGCTAACGCTTGGCGCTAATGCGTGGGTTGAACCTATGCGCCAGTGGCTAAAAACGGCTGTTTCTCTCAAGAAAATAGCAGAAAACGCCGAACCGACAGCCATAAAAGCTGCGTTTGCCGAAATTGACGGATTGAACCTCTTTTTATCTAAAAAACAAGCGCGGCTCCTGCCGCGCACCAATTCCAATTCCCCCCAAGAAAACATATGGGTTTTGCTCCGCAAAACCCTAGAAAAAACGGGCGCAACGCGCCCGAAATCTCTTGAAAGTCATATTTTGGCTGGGGAAGAGGGATTCGAACCCCCGAATGCTGGGACCAGAACCCAGTGCCTTACCACTTGGCGATTCCCCAAAGTCACTAGCGTATAAAAGAGATTATAGCAAACCTAGCTCTGATTGACGGGTGAGGGCTGTGACCGGTCACAGACAAAGACTAATTGGCGGGATAGCACGAAGCCCCAAATACCCGTAGCGAGCGTGGCAAAAAGTTTCATTACATTCTCGGCTACTACGGAGAAAGGCAAGTGGCCCAATATTGGCGCCAGGAAGCTGGCGATAGCGTTTTGTGCTAGTGGGTCACTAGTGAGCAAGGCGAACAGGCCGCTCTGGATGCCGTACTGCCCGACCAAAGTAATGATTACAAAGTATGCAATCTTGCGGCGGCGTGAGTGCTTGTGCTGCCCGCGAAAGATGAATTTTTCAGTAATCGAGTAACCGACCACTAGCGAAACACTGAGCGAAATCATATTCGCAAACATACTTGGGATGTGAAAAACGTAAAGACATAGATTCAATACTGCAAAATCAATCGCCGTGCTAAACGCGCCAAAAAAGATAAAGCGAAGGACCTGTTGCCATAGACTATCAGGCGAGCTGTTGGCCGTGGCCGCATCGGCAGATGCCGAATTTTTCTTAGTTTGTAGCCGCGTGAAAACCTTAGCTATGTTCATTATCCTTATCTTAAATTTTTTGCTTAATTCAGGTTAAAAACGGTTAATCTTCTCATTCATTTAGAGAACGGGTTAACCATAAATATGGTATAAAAACCGACCATAAGCGTCAATAGTTTTTGGCGCTAATTACAACATTATTATAGCTGGTGACCCGTGCCGATAGATCGATACATCCTATACATACTATAATTAATTAAAAATGAACCAAAAACCAAAAAAACCAGGACGGGGAGGGCTGTTCAGTGCTTGGCATTTAGTGGCTTATATTGTTATCGCGGGGTTGCTGGCTTATGCGGTAGATTCGCAGTTTAGCCATTTTCGAAGCGGCATTTCGGTGCTGGCAGAGGCTAATTTACTCCTCGCCCTGGCTGGTCTGGCTCTGACCGCGAGCACATTTTGCATTGCGGCTGGGATTTATCGCACGCTGGCTCTATCTCATTTACGCTACTTGCGAACCTTGGCCGTAGAAATTGCCGCGGCGTTCGTCAATCGGCTGTTACCGGCTGGGATTGGCGGGTTAGGTTTACACGGCGATTATTTACATAGGCAAAAGCACAGTGTGGCCGAAGCCACAGCAGTAGTCAGCGTCAACAACGCGCTCGGAATAGTCGGCAACATTATCCTACTAGTAATAATGTTGGCGGTTTGGCCCCACCGTTTGAGTGTGTCGGCTTTTAATTTTTCACCTGGCAAAGCGCTGATCGTAGGGGTTGTCGTTGCCGCGCTAGCAATAGTAATTATCGCAGTCCGGCGCGTTCGCGTGGAACTGGCGTCATTTGCTAGGAATTTTGGCAGAAGTTTACGAACTTATTTGCGCTGTCCCGGGAAGCTTTTAGTAGCGCTAGCACTAGCGACGACCCTTACGTTGGTTTACGCGTTGATTTTGTATGTTAGCTCTCGGGCGGTCGGGGTGAAACTCGCTTACAGCTCAGTATTTGTGGTTTTTTCGGTCGGTACGCTGATAGGCGCGGCGACGCCGACGCCTGGCGGCTTAGTGGGTGTGGAGGCTGGTCTGTTCGCCGGTTTTGCCGCCTATGGTGTCCCGGCCGCGCCAGCCCTGGCGGCCGTTTTACTTTATAGAGTTTTGACTTATTGGCTACCGCTAATTCCGGGGTTAGTCGCCTTGATTTTGGTCCGGCGCGCTCACCTGGTCTAGCGGCGTATAATTTATAGTAATGGGACTACAGATTAAGCGAGTTTACGAAGAACTGGAGGAGAGCGATGGCTACCGCGTGCTGGTCGACCGGCTGTGGCCACGTGGGGTTAGCAAGGTTCGCGCCCACGTTGACTTATGGCTAAAAGAGGTTGGTCCGAGTGACGGGCTGCGCAAATGGTTCGGCCACGATCCGGCAAAGTTTCAGGGATTTAGGAAAATGTATGAATTAGAACTAACAACCAATCCGGCAGTAACCGAACTCCAAAAGGTCATTAGCGCGCATAAAGCCACTACACTTGTCTACTCGGCGAAGGATGAACAGCATAACCAAGCCGTCGTCCTGCGGGATTTTTTGACGAGAAACTGATAGAATAAACCAAATGTTCGATTTTCGCAAAAATCATATTTTGCAGGCAATTGTCGTAGTCATCGTAATTTGGCTAGTCGTGACACTTAAGGCCGTTTTGATCATCTTTTTCATCGCTTTTTTGGTGGCGACGGTGTTGCATCCGGTAGTCAGTTGGCTGAAAAAACACCATTTTCCGACGGGTCTAGCCGTATTAATCCCAATCGTCGGGCTGCTGGTGCTCGCGGCGCTGGTGGTGTATTTAATTGCGCCGCAAATCGCCAACGAAGCTACGAGTTTTGGTAATAAAATTCCGGGTTACGTCCACGATCTGAAACATAACGGTATAAACCTGCATATCGACACCAAGTCGATCAGAAGTGTTTTGCAGAACCATTTCGGCACGATCTCCAGCGCGGTCATTAGCGCTACTAAAACCGCCGTCGAAGTCGTGGTGGGTGTTATCTCGATAATAGTTATCAGCTTGTACTGGCTTGGTAGCTACGAGCGCGTCCGCGAGACGATCGTCAGTTACTTTCCGGCCGGCGGCCGGGCACGTGCCAGCGACATTTGGTCCAGGGTGGAGAGGAAGCTAGTCAGCTGGGTGGCGGCGCAAGTTTTGCTCAGTATAGCTGTCGGTTTGCTGGTCTGGATCGGCGCGCTAGTCATCGGCTTGCCGTTCGCTGGCATTTTGGGCCTAATTTCTGGGCTGTTGGAAATTATTCCGACGCTGGGACCGATCGCCTCAGCGATTCCAGGCGTGTTGCTGGCGCTCACGATTTCCTGGCAAACGGCTGTCGCCGCCGTAATAATGTATCTGATAGTCCACCAGCTCGAGAATCATCTGCTGGCGCCGTGGCTGCTCGGCCGCACCGTCAGACTGTCGCCGATAATCGTGATTTTTGCGCTGCTTACCGGCGCGGTTTTGTATGGCATTCTTGGCGCGCTCCTGGCTGTACCGGTGGCGCTGGTCATCAGTGCCTTCGTCGACAGCTATCGTGACGGCAAGCCTAAGCTAAAGCTCGGTGCTAAACTTTTTGGCCGTCAATCTACTCAAAAAGATTGAGGTCTTTTAGCTCTGGCGGCAAAAAGCCACCCTTGGCCTTAAAATTGGCTTGCCATTTGTAGTTTTTGCCATAGCCGAGGTCTTTCATTAGCTTCGTCGGTGCATTTCGCAAAGCCAGCGGGACGGGTAAATCCGGATAGTCGCTAGCGGCCCTTTTGGCTCTCACCATCGCGCCAGCGATTTCACGTGATTTCTTAGTTTTGGCTAGAATAGTCGCGCAGTGGAACAGATTGTATTCGCATTCCGGCAAGCCAATGCGTTCAACCGCTAGGAAAGTCGAAACTGCCAAGTTGAGCGCGGCGGGCGCTGCTAGGCCAATGTCTTCCGAGGCAAAGATAACCATCCGCCGCGCGATAAATTTCGGGTCTTCGCCGGCTTGCAACATCCGCGCCAGGTAATACAGCGCAGCATTGGCGTCACTGCCGCGCATCGATTTAATGAACGCGCTAATTACGTTGTAATGGTTTTCGCCCTTTTTGTCGTAGCCGGGTACTTTCGTCTGCGCGGCCTGTTCGATGATTGCCGTAGTGATGGTTTTGTCGCCGGCTAGTTGCTCGGCGAGTTCCAAATTTCCGAGCGCTACCCTAGCATCGCCACCAGCGAGCTCGGCCAGCAAATCAACACTTTTGGCCGGCAATTTTTGGGCTGATAATTTTTCGGCTTTAGCCACTTTTTTAATAATCTTAATAATGCTAGCTTTATCCAGTGGTTCCAGCACTAAAACGCGCGAGCGGGATAGCAGCGGATTGATAACTTCGAAGCTAGGGTTTTCGGTTGTCGCGCCGATTAACGTAATTAAACCAGATTCGACGTGTGGTAAGAATGCATCTTGCTGGGCCTTATTAAACCGATGAATCTCATCGACAAATAGGATCGTTTGCAAGCCCAGCCGCTGGTTCTGCGTGGCCAGCTCGACGACTTTTTTGACATCGGCCTTGCCGGCGGTCACAGCCGAGAGCTCAACAAATTCCGCCCCAGTTTCATTAGCGATAATTCTAGCCAGCGTAGTCTTGCCGCTACCCGGCGGCCCCCAGAAAACTAGCGACGCCGGCTGCTTTTTCGCGACGAGTTCGTGCAAAACTTTGCCTGGCCCGGTCAAATGTTCCTGGCCAACTACATCGGCTAATTTCTGCGGTCGCATTCGATCCGCTAACGGCCTCAAATCCATACTCTTTAAGTATAAATTGTTTTTATCGAGGCGCTATATATAAAAATTGGGTTTATGACACGACTGGAGAGTTACTAAAAGGGGAGAGCGGCGGCTGCCACAGTTTCGCTAGGAGTAACCTCCTGCTAGCTGCGGCAGCCGCCTTGCCTCACCTCAGCCGCGCCGGAAGATCCGACGGACGCGCTGACGTACGCCAGCGAAGGCCGGCTGTGTCAGGCCTACCAGGCTGAAACCCGCCCCGATGAGGGTGAAGGCCGCGATGGCGAGCCACGCGGTGTTCACTCCGGTGGAGGCTAGGCTGCCGCCACTGGCAACAAGCCCTGTCCCTACTTTTCCGTACACTACACACCCCTTCTGTTGACGTTAGCCTGGTAGGTTTACCAAGCCCTTTTCGTACGACAAATTGCGTCGCCGAAAGCCTTCAGGTGGACTGCTTGCAGGAATAAGTCGAAACTCATTTCCACTAGCAGGATCGCACCGAGCAACGACATTTTCCACCCCCGCCGGCGAACGGTAATTGCCCGCTCGAGCGCGTAGAAAATGGTCACCCCCACCCAGAGAACATAGAAGTGCAGTTGGCCGGCTGCTAACGCCCACACCGTCGTCGTCAGGTAGATTGCCGTGACGACTATTCCTAAGAACCCCCAGATTTGGAGTCCCCAGTACTTGGCGGTGTAGCGAGTCAAGCCGTACTGCACGTTGTTCTCGATGGCACCTCTTTTCCAGCGGTGTCGCTGCTTCCACAAATCGCGCCATGTTTCCATGACTTCGGTTTGCAGGGTGCACTCTGCTGGGGCGATGATCTTGAAACCTAGGTGCAGAAGGGCGAACGTTAGCTCGTTATCCTCCGTTAGAACCTGGGTGTCATAGACCTCACCTTGCCGAGAGGTTCGGTGTTTACCCTTACCTCTTCGGTGTAGCTGGCCGTTTTTCCTGGCCTCGACCACTGCTTGCAGGCACGCCGCTGTGAACAGCGTAGCCGTTCCGGTGAGTACGAGGGTCTTGCCGTGCTTACGCTTGACGTCGCGGGCGTAACGAGCGAACTCGTTGCGCTGCAACATACCGACAAAGCCCCCTCCGGATTTACCGGAGAAGACTCCACCGCAAGCGTCATAGCCTTTAGCGATGTAGCTGCTAGCATTTCGGAGAAAATCTCTCTCCAGAATGCTGTCGGCATCCATTACCATCACCAGGTCGTCGGGCCTAAGCTTGCCGAGGTGCACGTTCAACCATTGGTTGAGCGCGCCGGCCTTCTTGTGCCTATTGCCGACCGTGGTGAAGACTCGAGCTCCCATTACCTGAGAGACCTTTACTGTGCCGTCGGAGCAGTTGTCGGCGATGACAACCACCCTATCCGGCGCCAGGGTTTGGCCGAAAACACTAGTTAGCGTTTCCTCGATTTGCCCAGCTTCGTTGTGGGCCGGGATCAGCACTGTGAGCATTTTCCTCTTCTTTCACTCGAAGTTTTGTAATCCGCGCTAGCGACCTGAATATCACCAATACGAATTACAAAACCTCATAATCCAGTCATGTCAAAGTACGTACTGGTCCAGGCTCGACCGCAATCCGCGGGAGTAGTTCACTAGACTAGTACAGTCTTCCAGACTAACATTTTTGAGCCCGAATTGCAAGGATCAATTAGCTTGCATTGAATGTGCCAATTAACTCGGCCTGGTCGATAATTTTACCTTTCATAGCCTCTTCTAGCTCAGCTCGCGTGGTTTGGGTTGGTAGGTCGAGGTTTGCATTTAAGGCATAAACGAGGAAGTGGTAGTGGTGTGTGCCGCTCGGCGGCGCGGGCCCGCCATAGTTGTTAGTACCGAAGTCGGTGGTGCCTTCAATAACCTCGCTGGGCAGGCTATCGCTCGGAATTTCATCGGTGGTGGGCGGAAAGTTCCAAGCTAGCCAGTGGGTGTAGTCTCCGACTGGCGCATCGGGGTCGTGGACGACGACCGCCAGGCTAGCAGCATTTTCCGGGACATCAGTGATCGTAAGCGTCGGTCGCCGATTATCGCCGTGGTACGCGCTCACGCCCGGCATCGGCTCACCGTTTTCAAAATCCGGGCTCGTAACTTTCATAACTAAAAGTCTAGGGCTAATATTGAACTGATGCAGGCAGATTTATCACACCTTTTGGACGTACCAGCGGAGGTTGCGGCGCCGCGGCTGCTCGGCTGCGAGTTAATCCGCGAATTCGAAGGGCAGGAGCTAATTGCTAAAATTGTTGAAACAGAGGCCTACGACCAAATTGACGAGGCTAGCCATAGCTTTCGGGGTAACACGACGCGGACTAGTGTGATGTTCGGTCCGGCCGGTTTCCTCTACGTTTATTTTACGTACGGGATGCACTACTGTATGAACGTCGTTGTCGGCGTTCCCGGTCACGGTGCGGCGGTGCTGATCCGAGCAATTGAGCCGTTAGCAGGTGTTGAAATTATGAGTGCTAATCGCCACGGATTAGCCGGACCGATTTTAACTAATGGGCCAGCAAAACTTACCCAGGCGTTAGCGGTCGATAGAAATTTTAACGGTCATAATCTAGCCGAATCACCGCTAAAATTAGTCCTCAAACCGTCGCTAGCGGGTAGTGAAATTATTACAACTACCAGAATTGGTATTAGTCGCGCTATCGATAAACCCTGGCGATTTTATATTAAAAATAATCAATTTGTCTCAAAGCCAAATCTGGCGTGACTAAAATCATAGTTTTATTGCCCCGAGTTTGGCAAAATCAGAGTCAGGAAGTGTGAGGCTTCCCACCAAAAAGCCCCGAAAAGAGGGGCTTTTTAAGTTGTATAAATCTTTATTTACGCTAACCTAATCGGCTAGCAATGCGCCCTCCGGCGGACGCCCTGCCACTTCTTTTTTCTTGATAAAAAAGAAACAAAAAATCAAGTCCTGACGAGCTCGCCTCGGGCAACCGTTGGTTAAAACGGCAACCGGCTTGGCAAACTCCCTTCCGTCGCCCTAAAGGGAACCGCCAAGTCGCCCCTTCAGGGAAGTTGTCGTTATTAACAACGGTTTCGCCGTGTCGGCTCTAAATGGACTTTCCAAGTTTAAAGCCTTAACAGCTTAATTCTCAAGCCGCCGCAGGCGGCTTCTAACCTATCGGACATAAGCGTAGCCCCGTCCGTGGCTTCTTGTCCAACTTTTTGCCACCAAAAAGTTGGTGATCGGTTCCCATCAGTGGGAACATACTTTTTGCTACAATCTGTAGTAATGATCGCAATCATTCTGGCCGGGGCGACGTTTTTCTCGACGCTGTTTGGCGGGCTGTTTGCGCTTAAAAAGCGTGACTCGATGCACCGGATTTTGGGCTTTGCCGCCGGTGTGCTGATTGGCGTGGTCGCTTTTGACCTGCTACCAGAAATTTTTAAGAACTATCGTTCTAGCGGCCACTTTACGGTGCCCATGGTGGCGCTCGTGGTTGGTTTTTTGCTGTTTCACATCGTTGAGAAATCGATCCTAATCCACCACTCGCAGGAAAAAGAATACGAGGTTCATCATCACCCGGATGTCGGGGTGGCTAGCGCACTGGCACTCATCGGTCATAGCTTTTTGGACGGTGTCGGTATCGGGCTGGGATTTCAGATTAGCAGTGTAGTGGGCATTGCCGTCGCGATTGCCGTGATTGCGCACGATTTCACCGACGGAATAAATACGGTTAGTCTAATGCTTGTCAATAGAAATACGAGCCGTCGTTCGCTAGCATTCCTGTTTTTAGACGCGATCGCGCCGCTAGTTGGTGTGGCTGCCACTCTGCTATTTCACTTGTCGGACAATGGCGTGGTTATCTATCTGGGCTTTTTCGCGGGCTTTCTGCTCTACATCGGTGCAAGCGAAATCTTGCCCGAAGCCCATTCCAAGCACTCATCCTATAAAACTATTTTGCTGACGGTCTTTGGAGCACTCGTCACGTTCATTGTGACGCGGTTCAACTAAGGCGATTTACTTAAGTTTTTCAGTTAGTTTGGAGATTACCCCTATCACAATGGAGCCAAAGATTAGCAACAGTCCGGCAGCCAGCCAGCTGGCGGCGGCGCCGATGATGAGCGCGAAGATGAACAGCCCAAGCGCTAGAGCGATAGCCAGTCCCAGGCCGTCTCTCGGTGGCTTATCGATTTTCGGCTCCGGCGGCTCTAGTGGCGCTTTGGCAAGCTCTTTTAGCTCGTAGCCAGTAGTCTCCTCCAC
>JARIHJ010000078.1 GCA_029288335.1 Candidatus Saccharimonadota bacterium | reverse complement strand
CTCATTGAAAGATCTCTAGCAGCCGCTGCCGGACTAAAATTCTAAGAATGTTATAGCCGTTCCAATTGTTCTGGCCTTTATTGCGGGAGTAGTCGCTGTAAATGGTCTTGATGGGGAATTCTTCGATGATGTGACCGGCTTTTTTGGCGCGCCAGAGCATTTCGCTGCAGAACTCGTAGCCGTTATTTTTCCAGCGTAATTCCTTGAGAGCACGTTTAGAGAATACCCTGAGGCCTGATTGCGAATCGGAAACTCTGACGCCGAATAGCAGGTAAGTTGTCAGGCTAAGTCCCCGGTTGCCGATGATTTTTAGCCGGGACATATGGGTTTTTTTGATAGTACGGCTGCCAATAAGCAAGTCCGAGTGCTTCTTGAGTAAAATATCGACACCACGGAGAGCGTCGTGAGCGTCATGCTGGCCATCGCCATCGAGTGTGACTGCTACCGAGAAGCCGTGGCGTTCGGCCCAGATAAGTCCCGTTGCTGTCGCACCGCCACTGCCGGTGTTCAGGACATGGCTAATCACGTGGGCGCCAGCCCGTCTGGCTTTAGCGGCAGTTCCGTCCTTGGACCCATCGTCTACCACAACTATTTGTGACTGGTACTTACTACTCGCGAATTCTTTCTTCACCTGCCCAATGACGCCAGCAATCGCCGCCGCCTCATTGTATGCAGGGATAATTATCGCTACTTTCGTGCCTGTCATATCTGGACATTATTATAACAACTTTAGGCTGGTCTTAAAGGGCGGCTAGCCATTCCGGCTCGCCACCGTAGCCATATTGTTTCATTAGCGGGCCGCAAATTTCGGCGACTCGCTTTTTGTCGTTATCTCTCCAATCGCGCCATTTAGCCATCGCTTGCCGGCTGGAAGTGTTACTGGCGTCGATCGGTCGGTCAATCAGGCTGAACTTAACTTTTTGATAGTGCGGCTCTGGGGTGTAATTGAGCTCTTTGATCTGTTTTTTGGTTAGACCTATAGCTTCTAGGACAGGATCAATCTTGTGCGGATCTTTGTGGTCCAGAATGTCTTCAAATTTGAAAAAGTGGTAGCGATCGGGGTTTCTCTTGCCCCAGTCGCTTAAACATTGGTTGATAGCGACCCAGCGGTAAGCCGCGCGGCTGAAGGCGTCCAGATTGCGTTTTTTTACTCCTCGAGGAACATAGGCCCAATGCGGTACGTATTTATTGAAGAACTTCCGAATGCCTTCGTCGTCGCCGCGGTTTGTTAGCGAGGTAATAAAATCGCGTGGGTCGCGCACGATGTGAATGACCGATGCGTTTTCGAATACTTCGCTAGCCGCCTCAGCAAAGCCGGCGATGAAGTTGTTCATCTCGATGTAGATATCTTTATTAGTGGCAGCCAGGCGCCGCCTCTTATTGGCCAGCACCGCCGCCATAAATTTATCCGAGACTTTGTCTTCTAAATAAGCGGTCGTCCAGGCGTTCAGAACGCGCGAAGGTTTTGGCTCGTGCGCCGATATCACACTGCTAACTTGGTCGAGCAGGCCTGCCAAAAAGACCGTACCGGTGCGGCCGGTGGAGAGCACGAAGACGCTGCGCTTTGCAGGAGCCAGTTTTCGCGGTCGTCCGGCTATTAGTTGGGGCGTAACTAGCTTCAGAAATAACGGTGCGCTTAAGCGCTTAGACTCATTAGAACCAACCCGAGACATCCTTGCCATTCTAGCAGATGGGCGTTTCGGTCTATATAATGCCAGCTATGAAAAAATATTTGGCGGGCGCCATCACGGTATTGGTGCTCGCTGTGTTTGCTTGGTATGCGCTGACGCACCAAAACATCTTTACAGCACTCGGCCGCGTGTCGATCTGGCTGGTGGTAGCTATCGCGGGTTTAAGGCTGGTGCGCTGGTTTTTCAACGGGCTGTTCACCAAAATAACCGCCGAGGCCTTTACCGATAAGTTCACTGTGCGCGAGAGTTTTATGATCGCGATTATTACGGCTGTTGGTAACTTTTTCGGGCCGTTATTTGGCGGCTTGGGCCTACGCGCGCTCTATCTCAAGAAGTACCACAACCTGCCGGTTAGTAAGTTTACCTCCACGCTGATTGGTTACTACCTATTGGTGTTTATAGCCAACTCACTGCTAGCCGTGGCTTCGCTGCTGGCGCTGGCACATACCGGCCAGACCGGCTATTTGATAGCCATATTTTCAATTTGGTTCGTGGTCTTTTTTGGCCTAGCTTTTGTGCGTTTGCCTAATCGCAGCCGGCTGGGATTTCTGACTAAAAACCGGGTAGGTAAACTGGTCGTTAAACTGCTTTATGAAATCGAAGACGGGTGGCGGCTACTGCTATCCAACAAAATTTTGATGCTAAAGACGGCTAGCCTGGCTGTCGTGACACTAGCCGTTACTTTCTTTATGATTTACCTAGAGTTCCGTGCGCTCGGCATCCATGCCGGTGCCGCCGCTGTTGGTTTATATACGGCGCTGACGCAGGTGGCCATTTTGCTAAGCTTTACACCCGACAACGTTGGCTTTCGCGAAGCGATTTTGTTGCTACTAGCTACGACCATCGGTGTTAGCCACGCTCAGATCGTTCAGGTGTCGGTGATTGACCGCGGCATCCAGTTCACCCTGCTGCTGATAATGCTTCCCATAGCTGCTAATCTGAGGCGGCAGATCAAACTGAGCCAAGCTAGCACCAACTAGTCTTCAACCAGTCTTAAGTTGGCGGATGGTAAAATAGTAGCAATGCGTCGTTTCGCGAGCGGCCTAGCACGCGTGCTAGCTAGCCGGAAATTTTTTGTGTTTATAGTGGTCTTGCTAGTGGCGCAGGCGGTTTGGCTGGCGCTATCGTTCAATTATCCGATGTTGTGGGATGAATATTACCACGTAGGCTTGATTCAGTTTTACGCTCATCATTTGAGCCCGTTTCTGACGAGCCAACCGCATAGCTTGGATATTTATGGCAATGTAATCAGTTCGCCAAAATACCTTTATCACTATTTGATGAGTTTTCCATTTAGAATCGTGCTGCTGTTTACGCATAATTTGACGGCTGAAGTGATTAGTCTGCGGTTTATGAATATTGCACTTTTTGCCGGCGGGCTGGTCGCCTGGCGTGCGGCGCTGCTTAAAATTTCGAGCTCAAAAGCGCTAGTCCACTTCGTGTTACTAGCGCTAGTCCTATTGCCGTTATCATCGCTGCTCGCGGCCCAGGTGAATTACGATAATTTAGTTTTTCTGCTGTCGGCTCTATTGGTATTATGGTCGCTCAAATTTATGAAGGCCAAAAAATTCGAAGCCCGCTGGTTGGCGCTAGTTGTCGGTGTGGGATTGCTAGCTTGCGTAGTCAAGCTCGAAATCGCACCCGTTTTTGCGGCGCTAGTAATTTTTCTCACCTATTGGGCCATTCGTCATCACGGTAAGAAAACGCCTAAATTAATTATCAGATCATTTCAAACCAGCCGTCGCTTAGCGCAGGTAGGAGTCGTGATTTTGTTGGTTGCCGGCTTTGGCCTTTTTATCGAGCGGTTTGGCGTTAACCTCGTTCAATATCATGCTTTGCAGCCGGGTTGCAGCAAAGTACTAGACTATCAGCGCTGTCTGAAATTTTCGCCGTATAACTACGAGCGAATTTTGCTAGCGCGCAAAGCGAAGGATCCACAACCACTGGATGGCCCACTGGCCTTTATCTATCACGACTGGGCAAAAAAGAATTTCAACCAGTACTTTACGACGGGTACACAGATAAGTTATGGCAATTTTGTGTCGTCGAACCCACTAGCGATACCGTTCTTTACGGCGTTAGCGGCCATCGCTATTGCGCTAGTCGCTTTTGCAGCTCGTGGCTGGCGACTAACTAAACGACCAGAAATTCAACTAACTTTATTAGTCATACTAGCGCTTGGGCTGGTGCTATTCGTGGTAAATTATGCGGATTATAGGCATTACGGCACTCCGTGGGCGATACAAGGTCGCTACCTGTTACCGGCTGTGCCGCTGTTTATGCTTGTCGCGGCGATGGCGGTGCGGGTGGCGATAAAATCCAGGGCTATCAAAGCTGGTCTAGCGTCGCTCGTAATTTTGGGGCTGTTAGCCGGCGGCGGTGTTTTGACCGATATTATCGCTCATGAGTCGAACTGGCTTTGGCCCAACCAAACCGTACGTAATGTCAATCGATCGGTTCAAAATGCTTTTAGATTTTTAGACTATAAATTCACGGATTGAAGCTAAATAATGCCGGATAAGCAGAGAGGATAAGCAATGGCAAATTCAAAAGTTAAAAAACTAAATGAACCACACGGCGGGAAGTTGGTCGATTTGCTAGTCGGCGAAAATACGGCTGAAAAGCTAAAAAAACAAGCCAACGATTACAAGAGCTGGGATCTAACCCAGCGTCAGGTTTGTGACTTGGAAATGCTTATGAATGGTGGGTTCTCGCCGCTGACCGGCTTCATGAATAAGGTCGATTATGACAGTGTCTGCAAAAATATGCGGCTGGCAAACAATACGATCTGGCCGATTCCAATAACGCTCGACGTCGATGAAAAGTTCGCCAAATCGCTGAAAAAAGGCGAAGAAGTCGCCCTGCGCGATCCGGAAGGCGTGATTTTGGCAATACTAACCGCCGGCGATGTATGGAAACCGGACCGGGCAAAAGAAGGTGAGTTGGTATATAAAACTCGCGACCAAAAACATCCGGCCGTCGATTATTTACAAAACCAGAGCAACCCATTTTATGTTGGCGGCCCGATTGAAGGACTCGAATTGCCGCGGCACTATGATTTTGTGGAATACCGTCGGACACCGCATGAGCTACGCGAAACTCTCAAGAAAATGGGCTGGACAAAGTTCCTGGCCTTCCAAACCCGCAATCCAATGCACCGCTCGCACGTCGAAGCAACATTTAGAGCCATCAAAAATTATGAAGTTAACTTAGTAATCAATCCAACTGTCGGTATGACCAAGCCGGGTGATGTTGATCACTACACGCGCATGCGAATTTATAAAAAAGTCCTGAACCGTTACCGAGCGGTAGTGCGATTATATCCACGATGCCGGCGGCGATGCGAATGGGCGGACCGCGCGAAGCTGTCTGGCACGCCATTATGCGCAAAAATTATGGTGCGACTCATTTCAATGTTGGCCGCGACCACTCTGGCC
>JARIHJ010000014.1 GCA_029288335.1 Candidatus Saccharimonadota bacterium | reverse complement strand
CTCTTTTTTGTCCGGCAGGTTTCGACTTGGCTTGTGATCTTCCTTTGGCACTTTCTGGCTTCACTTTCTGAACTGTTTTCTGAACTGGCTTAGCTTTAGCCGGCTTGTTGGCAACTTCCTCTAGTTGGCGCAATAGTGTACCGAGTACGCCATTGACAAATTTCGACGAACTGTCGCCACCAAAAGCCTTAGCTAACTCTACCGCCTCATTAATAACAACTTTGGGCGGCACCTCTTTGTCATATTTTAACTCATACCAGCCGATTCGTAAAATCGTTCGGTCGATTCTGGCGATTTGTTCGAGCGGCCACTCCGGTGCAACCGGCTGGATGTCCTTGTCTAGCTGATGTTCATGTTTTAGTGTGCCAGCGACTAGCTTTTCAATAAATTTTTTATCATCAACTTGGCTAGCATAGCGAGCGACGTTACGCTCCAGCACTTCCTTGATATCAAAATCTTTATCGCCAGCGCCGACGCGAAAATCCTGCTCATACAGTGTCTGCAAGGCGATTATGCGGCCGAGGTGACGATTTGATGCCATAAAAAGTGCTTGGTTAGATTAGCTCGCTTTGGCTGTTTTGCCAGTTTCGTTTTTGGTGGTCCGGACTTTCACTGGCGACTTAGCGTTCACCGCGCGCGCCAACTTCAGCAAGTGGTGGCTACGGCGATTACCTGTCCGGCGAGGAGTGGTGCGTTTTTTCGGCTTTCCCATTCTAGGCTGCTCCTTGTTAATTTACTAGTTAAGCTAATTATAGCAAACTACTGGGCGACGAGATTGACGAGTTTGCCGGGCACATAGATAGTTTTGATGATTTTTTTACCGGTGATGTGCGCTTTAACATTATCGTTCGCTTTAGCCAATTTGGTGATTTCGGTTTCGGTGGCGTCAGTGGAAGCCTCGATTTCGGCCCTGAGTTTGCCATTAACTTGGACGGCGATTTTGACTGTGTCGGCTTGCAAATATTTTTCGTCCCATTTAGGCCAGCTATCTTTGTGAACGCTGCTTGAATGGCCTAGCTGCTGCCAGAGTTCATCGGCGATAAAGGGCGCGAACGGAGCCACACAAGCGACTAGTGATTCGAGCGCTTTGCGCCAAATTGCATTATTCCCAAATTCCGCCACTTTCAATCGATAAAAGTCATTGACGCATTCCATCATGGCGGCAATCGCCGTGTTATAGCGGTTGGCTTCGATGTCTTCGGTGACTTTTTTAATCATTTTATGTGCCGCACGCAAAATTTCATCCTTAGCGGAGTCTCGAGTTTCTAGAGGCTTAGAGTGAGCAAATTCTTCTACTAGGTTCCAAAGGCGGTTCAAAAAGCGGTAAGTTCCCGGCACGCCTTGCGGATCCCAGCGAGCGCCTAGCTCGAGCGGCGCGGCAAACATCAGATAAGTTCTTAGCGCGTCGGCACCATAGCCTTGAGAAATTATCTCTAGCGGATCAATGCCGTTGCCTTTGCTTTTGCTAAACGCGCTACCGTCACTAGCGCTAACTTTGCCGTTGAACAAAAATTGTTTAAACGGTTCGGGGTTATTAATTTTGCCGATTTTATTCAGAAATCTGGTGACAAATCGGGCGTAGAGCATGTGCGCGGTAGCGTGGTCGCCGCCGTTATAAAAGTCGATTGGCGCCCATTTGTTCGCGATTTTGCTATCAAAAATTGCTTCTTGATTGCGCGGATCGAAGTATCGCAGCATGTAGAAGCTAGAGTCGACGTAGGTGTCTAGCGTGTCGGTCTCGCGCTCAGCCGGTCCACCACATTTGGGACAATCGACTTTTAGCCAATCTTCTGCCCGCGCCAACGGCCCGCGGCCGTCACCTGTTGGCGTAAAGTCCGTCAGCTCCGGCAGAATTACCGGCAAATCCTCATCCGGCACTAGCTTCGGTCCACATTTCTTACAGTAAATAATCGGAATGGGCGCCCCCCAATACCGCTGCCGGCTAACACTCCAATCGCGCATCCGATAATTAACTTTTTCCTCCGCCACACCCTGTTTCTCCAGATCCGTTACAATTTTTTCCCGTGCCTCACTGGTACTCAGGCCGTCATACTCGCCCGAGTCTATAACTCGGCCTTCGCCGGCGTAGACATAATCACCTTCCTCAATCCAGCGCACGATGTAATCCAAACCGCCAATCGGATGCAGGCTTCTGAGTTTGGATTGCTCAATCCAAACCGGTTCAAAATCCTCGTGAGCCTCCAGTTTAACTTCTTGCTTTTTGTCGGACTTCAGCTTAAAAAGCAAAACATCAACACGAATATCGCGATTGACATCTTTGTGCGCGGCATAAAAAACCGAGTTGAGCGCAAATGGCATTCGGCTTTTAAATTCTACGTCCGTATAACCGGTTTCTTCGGCGATCTCGCGCTTGGCAGCCTTGATCAACTCTTCCCCCTCTTCCACGCCGCCCATAACAAAATTGTGCCAGTCCAGTTTGTTCCACTTTAGCGTCAGGAATTTGCCCTCTTTGTCCTTGACGACACAGATGGCGACATTGCGCTTGGTATTTGGTTTGCCTTTTTTCGGCGGGTTCTCTTCATCAAAAGTGTAAGCTTCAACCGTCTCGATAATTGGCAAATCGTACTTTTTAGCAAATTCGTTATCACGCTGATCATGCCCCGGCACCGCCATAATAGCGCCGGTGCCATAGCCAGTTAGCACATAGTCGGCGATCCAGATTGGGATTTTTTCGTCGTTAGCTGGATTGATGGCATAGGCGCCAGTGAAGACACCAGTTTTTTCTTTGCTTTCCTGACGCTCCACTTCGGATTTGGCTATCGCGGCTTTGACATATTTATCAACTTCAGCTTTTTGCTCTTCGCCAGTAATTTGCTGCACCAATTCGTGTTCCGGTGCCAACACCAGAAATGTCGCGCCGAAAATCGTATCCGGCCGCGTAGTGAAAACTTTGATTTTTTTGCTAGAATTTTCTAACGCGAAATCGATTTCGGCGCCGCTAGATTTTCCTATCCAGTTCTTTTGAGCCAATTTTACCGATTCGGTCCAGTCCAGCCTGTCGGTCGCTTCCAGCAACTCGTCGGCATAGTCAGTGATTTTGAAAAACCATTGCTTGATTTCCCTCTTCTCAACCGGCGGATCATCCGGCCCGTCGTGTCGCCAGCATTTGCCGTCGATGACTTGCTCGTTGGCCAGAACCGTATTGTCGATCGGGCACCACCACTGCATTCTGGAATCCTGGTAAACCAGGCCGTGGCGGTACATTTCGCAGAAGATCCACTGGCTCCATTTGTAATATTCCGGCAGGTGCGTAGCGATTTCCTTTTCCCAGTCGTTGCTCCAGCCCATCGCCTTGTACTGCTTGTGGTAGCCAGGGATGATGTTCGCCATCGATTCCTGCGGACTGACACCGGTTTTGATCGCATAATTCTCAGCCGGCAAACCAAACGCATCCCAACCGACCGGATGATAACTTTCGTAGCCCTGCTGCCGCTTGAACCGTGCCTTGACGTCACTAATCGTGTAATTCATCGCGTGGCCGATGTGTATGCCCGCGCCGCTCGGATAATTGAACATACTCATTCCGATGTATTTCGGCCGGCTAGAATTCAAGTCCGTCGTATAAACGCCGGTCTCATCCCAAATTTTCGCCCACTTAGGCTCAATCTCTTTCGGATTGTATCTCTGCATCGTAGCTAATTATACTTTAGTCGGCCGAGAGGTCGAGACTGGTCCAAAAGTTTTCTTGACCTTTTTGTAGCAAATTTAGGATTTCCTTGGTTCCGGTTAAAAAATCAACGTTGGGTTTGGCGACACGCTCGTAGCTAAACTTAGCGGTCTCGACTGGTAGCTCGCCCTCGTAATCACCCCTATAAATATGGGCGCTGATATGGCTAACCAGCTGATTATTTTTGCGAATACGGATGTCGGCGAAGCCGCAGCGCTGCAATTTTATTTCCTGGCCAATTTGTTCATTAATTTCGCGCTTTATGTGCTCCTCTGGTGATTCGCCAAAATGTTGCTTGCCGCTCGGGATCATTAGCTGGCCGATGTATGGCTGCAGCTTGCGGCGCGCTAGCAACCACTCGCCCCGGCTATTCTGGAGCGCAAAGATGGCGATTAATTTCGGCTGTTTGCGTGGTTTCCGGTTAGTTAGCGTAAGCGAATCGACGTAGGTCAGACCGGCTGGCGCCAGCCTATAGCCTTCATCACATTTCTCGATATAGCCCAGTTTTATCAGCTGCTTCAAATGATAGATAAACAAATTGGCTTCAAGCGACTTTGGCTTTAATTGACTAAAACGCAGGCTGGCTGCTCGCGACAATTTATCAATAATCTCTTGTTGGATATGATGCTCGATCATAAGTCAAATTCCTTTGACTTAAATTATAGTTGACTTAAAAACGTACTGTCTAGCGTTAGCTCCTTGTTAGCACTACGCTACATATAGAGCTGCGCAGCTCATAGTCAACAAATAAAGGAGAAACTATGAGCGAATTTTTAAGCCCCGGTGAGGCTAGGTGCGAATATAGCCTGCGCCGAAATGATCTAGCGAAAGAGAACGAAATCGAGCGGGTACTGCGCGAGCGTGGCATTGCGACAATCGAAATGCCGCTATCCGCCGATGATTTCAAACGATTTTCTGAAGGAATGGCGATTTGCCTAGACGAATGCCCCGAGCAACTTGCTGAGACGTTCTTTAAAGCCGACAGTCGCTACGGCGGCGAGGCCGGCTACACTCGTAAAGAAAAGAAAATAGATGAGCGCACTGGCCTACAAAAAGCTGATCCGAAAAGTTACTTTCACTTCACAGAAGCGGCGCGCGGATGCTGGCGTGAGCAATTTAAAAACGGACCGAAAGTACTACGAGATTTCTTGGAGGATGGCTACGAGATTCAGGATGCGCTAATGGGGCTAGCCAAAGAGACTATTGGCGAGCTGGAAAACGCTCATCCGAACATTTCAAAGCTGTACTTCCCGGACGGTAACAGTTACTCGTTCTTGCGGTTGCTGCGTTACGATGGTTACGAAGCGCACAGCGTTAAAAGTGAAGTCGCCAAGCCGCACTACGACATCAGTGGACTGACTATTCAAGCCTACGCTGATGCGCCTGGCTTTTGGGCAGCCAAAGACGGAGTAAATGGGAGGCGAAAACATTACGACACCGCGGAGCACGAAGCCTATACCTTTATGGGCAAAGGCCACGAAAAAGTCTACGGCAAAATTGACGATATTAAACCACTCTGGCACGGCGTCGATCGCATAATCCCTGCCGGCGTCACCTGGGTGCCGGAACGCACGGCCGTGATTCTATTCGTCGACGCGCCCAACGTCGACTACCACCTGAACCAGCACGACACCCTACCCCAGCTGGTCGGCGCGAAAACTCTAGCCTTGGTTTAGGCAGGCACTACTAAATTTACAAATATAGCTCGGGGTTATCGTCTATGGTTAGGTAGTCTTCCGAAAGATCGGGGATGCTGCCAAGCTCGTGGGCTGCTAATAGTTCGTCAATTGAAAAATGTACGGCAGCAAGTTGCTCACTAGTTAGCTCGGTTCCCCACTCGGCGGGTTCGTGCAGCCCTCCCGCTAGAGCAGCCGAAACGGTCAGCATCTTGTGCTTTTGGTAAAAACCAGAACCCGAAATAGCGGCTGGCTGATACAGACCAACCTGGTGATACGTTACCAGTGGTTCGGCGAAAGGATCGTAGCGGCGCGCCTGGTCAGCCAGCTCCGAGGAAAATTCAAAGCTGCGGCCGACCACAATTTTGCCTAGCGAGGCATCTATACCATGTCGATGTAGAAACGCTACAAAGCCGATTTCCCGCAAATTGATGTCGATCTTTTGGCGCATGCTATCCAAGAATTTTCGTTGGCGCTCAATCGAAGGCTTAGGTACCTGCATAAGTATAATTATATACTGAACCTCTACAATTTCAAGGACGAGGGCACAGGCGCTATACTTATTTGTATGATGAAAGTCCACATCTTAAGCGGCGGCGAATCAGCCGAGAGGGAAGTCTCGCTTCGATCAGGAAAAGCGGTCGCCAAGGCGCTAGAGCAAGCAGGTTATGAGGTAGCCAATCTGGACCCAGCATTAGCCAATATCGATAAAATTGCAAATTGCGATATAGTGTTTCCTGTTTTACACGGTGCAGGCGGCGAGGATGGCACAATTCAGAAACAGCTGGAGAAACGTAATATAAAATTTGCCGGCTCGGGCTCAAAAGCTTCGGCTCTTTGCTTTGACAAGTGGGAATACCGGCAAGTTATAACGGCCGCCGGCTTACCGATGGCAAAAGCTGCGACCATAAAACATCATGAGCACGCCACGCACGAGCTCGCCCAAAGTGTGCACGTGCTCAAACCAATTGCCGGCGGTTCTAGCATCGACGTTCATATCGTTCGAGACTTAGGCAAAATCCCGCACGAAGCAATTGCTAAAACTTTCGAGCGCTATGAAACTATGCTGATCGAGGAGCTAATTGATGGCACCGAACTGACCGTCGGTATCTTGGGTGATAAAGCGCTGCCAATTATCAAAATTGTGCCACCAGAAGCTGGCGAGTTCGATTACGAAAATAAATATAACGGCGCCAGTCAGGAAATTGTCGCCCCAGAGGATGTTAGTCCGAAAATTCAGAAAGCGGCACGGGAGTTAGCGCTCAAAGCCCATCAGCTGACCGGCTGCCGCGACTTTTCCCGTACCGACATTATGTGCGACAAATCCGGCAAATTGTTTTTGCTAGAGACTAACACAATTCCCGGAATGACAGACCAAAGCCTATACCCGAAAATGGCGCTGGCCACCGGGTTATCGATGCCGAAGCTCTGCAAAACTTTAGTCGAGTTCGCCCTCAAGCGTTAGCGCCTACTTATAGCCGTAGTAGATGCCGGTCGTGCCAGGTTTTATGCCAAGCAGCTGGCTGACGGTCACTAGGTCGTAGTGCTGTTTCAAAACATCGATTGCCGGGCCGATTGCCTGCGCCGTCGAGAGGTAAATTCCGTGCAGGTCGATAATGCCACCAGGTCTAGCCTCGGCAATGATCCGCTGTGTTAGCTGCACTGCATTGTGATCATCCCAATCTTTCGGATCGATGTTCCAGAGCACAATCGCTAGCGGCAAATTTTTCGGAAAATTTGGGCCGAGATCCCCATACGGCGGGCGCAGCATAAATGGCGCCGGCACTCCGGCAGCGGCAATAACCCGTTCGGTTTGGTTTATCTGCGTCAAGATTTGCTGGCGGCTCAAAGTGCCAAAATCCGGATGGCTCCAACTGTGGTTGCCAACGTCATCTCCGTCCGCATATTCGCGCCGGAGGAGCGCCCCATTACCAGCTACCCGGCTGCCAACTATAAAGAAGCTAGCGTGAACGTGTTCCTGTTCAAGCGTATTCAATATCAGCGGTGTCGTCAGCGGGTTTGGGCCATCATCAAATGACAGGGCCAACTTCGGCAATCCCGCAGTTGGCTGAGTGGTTTCGGCTCCCAGCACGCGGCTTGGCGAGGTAATTACGGGTGCTGGTTGATTGGCACTAGTCGGCTGAATAGTAGCTTCAGCGATAGCGCTAACTGAATATTGCGCCAATCCGGTTAGCGCTAGCCCTGCTGCCACCACTGCTATCAAAACCGCTGGCCGCAGCCTGCCGGCCACCACAATCCTAATCTTCATCGCCAGCTATTATGACATAACTCCTGTAGCCAACTAAAATTCAAACCGCTTGGCTTTGATGGCCAGCCAAGCGGGAGATTGGCGAACTAATTGGCTCGTGTCAGCTTTATTTCTCAGGAGAGTTTTTACAGCTTCTTCAGCGAAAACACCATTCTGCGACCCTTTTACCAATACCAGCGCTTTGGACTTTAATTTTTTCTTGGCGTATTTGCCGGCGCTCACTGGATCATCGTAACTGGCGACCTTGCAGCCAGCCTGCTTAGCAATGGGGGCTAACCACTTTTTAGCACTGGCGCCAATTGTAACAACTAGATCTAGTTTTTTCGGATCGCAAGCTTGACCGACTAGTTTGTGGGCTTCTTCGGAATAATTGCCAAGCTCGTTCATTGAACCCAAGATTGCGATTTTCTGTGGCGCCTTAATTTTGTACAAAGTCTCTAGCGCGGCGAGCGCCGCTTCTGGCGCAGAATTATATGTATCGTCCAGAATTGTTGAATTTTTAATACCGACTAATGGCTTTAGCCGGCCGTTGACTGGTTCTAATTTCGTCACGACTTTTTTAATTTCGCTGGCGCTAAATCCTAGTTCGCTAGCAACTGTGCTAGCGGCGGCCAGCCCGTAAAGTTGATTTTGATTCAAGAAGTTGCTACTCGTGCTGAACATTTTTTTGCCACTATGCTTCAAGTCAAAGCTGTGCTTTTGAGCGCGAAATTTGACGTTGGCTAGCTGCCAATCGGACTTGCCGAAGCCGTAAGTTTCATATTTTTTTAGGTCGGCTAAATACTCGCCAGCACATAAATCAGTATTAATTAGTAGTTTTTTAGAAAATTTCGCGAGCGCCAATTCCTCGCTAGCGACGTTTTCGAGTGAACCGAAAAATTCCATATGCTCGGGCGCGATGGCGGTGACGACGGCGAGATCCACGTCGAGATATTTGCCAAATTGCGCAATATCGCCGGGCGCATCGGTGCCTAGTTCCAAGACTACCGCGTCGTAATTCCAGTTTTCAATGTCGTTTGCGTTTTGCCAAAAAATTTTTAGCCACGCGAAAACGTTAATAATGTTCGGCATTTCGCGATCGAAAAACACTAGCGGCACGCTAACCGGATCGTTGTAATTTCCCTGTTGCCAGGCGACTTTTAGTTTAGATTCTAGTGTCTGGGCGATAGCGAATTTAGTCGAAGTTTTGCCTGCGCTGCCAGCAACCGCGACAATTTTGAAATCGTGAGCAGCGCGCAATTGTCTAACTTGGCGAGCTAAAATCGTTAGCACAATTAGCCGGCCGAGCGCTTTTGGCCAGCTGGGAATTCCGATAGCTAGCACGACGAGCAAGATCAAATGTGACCAGACTAGCGGATAAGAAATTATCAGTGCTATACCGAAATAAACCCCACCAGTGAGTGCGCCGCTAGCACCCAGCCCGAGTACAATCGCACCAAAAATCAGCTGCGCCAGCGAGCCGAGAATTATAAGCAGCCTTAAGAATTGATTGCGAGATTCTAGTCCGCTAGCATCCAGTTGAACCGCTAGCTCGCTAAGATCTTCCGCGCCCCAAAAACTCCTCAGGAATTTACCCACCCGATAGCCGCTGGTTTGGATCAAACTGACTATCAGGTTTGCCAATCGCGGCCGATAGAGTAGCGCTATACTAGCGATAAATTTCATTTGCTAGCAATTATATCCGAGCCAGGCGGTTTTTGCCTAAGGGTTAGCCTTGCTGGAAGTTCACATTCGCGCTGTTTTGTTGCAACACCTGTGGCGACATCTCCTCCGGACTTGACCCTTGCAGCAGTACGTCTTGAAACTGCTTAGCGCCTTTTGGAGCCGATATATTTACCGGCTGGTTGTAATGACTGAAGTCCAGGCTAACGCTCAGCACGCCATTCTGAAATTTGTGCTGGAGAACTATTTCAGTAATCTGCCGGCTGCTCTTACTTATATACAGATCTATCGGCTGGCCGGTAAAGTCGGAATCTTTGTAGCTACTAATCTTGCTAATTTCAGCTTTTGAAATCTTAATTTTAGCAATATTATCGCTGTTGACTTGATTTAAGAAGGCTACGAGTTTCTCCTTGTCGACCGTGATCTGATAGTGAAAACTGTTTGTGCCGCCAACTGATTGATCTGGCAATATGTCTTTTATAACCAAGAATGGGTCGGCGAGATAGGCTTGCTTAAGCTCGCTTTGGTCGGCGCTCGTGAGCTCGAAGCTAGAAGAAAAGCCCTTGCTACCGGCCTGTTTAATGAGATTCTGGGAGACTTCAATCCATTGATTATTGAATGACGCTAGCATTGGCCCAAATAAGCCAAGAGCCGATTGAACTGCCGGGCCTGTACTCGCTGAACCTGTGGAGCCGCTGATCCCCTGCATTAGCTTCGATAGATTGTTTAGACCATTAAGCTGAAAATAGAAGTTTTGGCCATCTGGCGAAAGTGCCTGAGCACCAAGGCTAGCACCGCCGGCCTGCGTTGATATTTTAGCTTGGAATGGGCCGCTAGTTGCATAGGCACCGCTAAGTGTAGTTGTGTAGCTCACACTCGGATTGTCGATGTTAAGTTTGACATTACCGGCCAAACTAACGCTTTTCGCCGCCAGCGTGTTCGCAAGCGCTTCCTTAACGACGTTCGTCGGCCGATTGAGCTCCCAGTGGTAGGCAAACGCCGCGCCAGCCGCCAAAAGCACCAATACAATGACAGCTATCGCTGTCCACTTCTTCCAACCGCGCTTACGCTGCGGCGGCTCGCTAGGTACGAGTGGCTGACCAGTTACGGGATGTAACCCATTATTAGAATTTGAATCGGGGTTTGAGCTTGCCTGGGCGCTAGCCAGTGGCGTTGCTGACGACGAGGCAGGGGTGATTGGGTTAGCCGGAGCTGCGGCTGGTGGCTCCGCTGGAGTAGAGTCGACACTAGAGCCAGAACTAAGGTAATCCTGGATGGCTTGTGGCGTCGGCTTGGGCTCAGCCTCTAGAGTGTCAGCTGCCTCGGGCCTGCTAACCGGTTCCGTATTGTCAACAACTACTTGGCCTTGATCCTCTTTGGCCATCTCATCGACAAACTCTGACGATGGGCTAATTACTTTCGGCCCGTGGCTCATCACGCTATCATTTAAGTTTTCTGGTCCGCTATCTCCGCTAGAATTTTGGTCTTCGTCCATTTTTTACCGTTTTGATTTAATAATGCTCTCTTGATTATACATAAGCGTGATATACAAGCAAACTTTTTAACAGATTGTGCTTCTTGTTTTTCGGACCGCCAACTACTTTTTGCCGAAGAACTTTGACCAAAAGCCCTTCTTCTCTGGTTCTGTGCTAGCTATTGGCCGGTTTGAATCTAGGGGTTGAGTTGATGAATCCGGACTGGCTAGCGGACCACTCGGCGCTGGCGTCACATCATTAATTATGGATTGTTGAGGGTTAGCTGGAGCCGGCGTTTCACTAGCTGGAAGACTGGGCTCGCTAGGATTAGTTGGTTCGGCTGAATTTACGTCAGAATCAGGCAAGCTAGATTGTTCGCTGCTAGCATCGGCTGGAGAAGCCTGGGGCCGAGATTGACCGTCGCTAGCGTTATCGACTGATTCAGAGCTAATGTCAGGAATTGAATCTGGTGGAAGCTCGCTGGCGGCCGGAACTTCGGTACTCGCTGGCTCATCACTCACCTGACCGGGGCTAAACTGGTCGTCGTTAGTCTCGCTGGCTAGTCCAAGGCTGTCGTCGGCCGGGCTTGTTTGTGCTGAGTCTGGCGGTGAGCTAGTTTGGCTTTCATCAACTGATTGATCTAATGGTTGTTGGTTATCTTCATCCACCCCGATTTCCCTCGCTTAGATAAGTATTACTTTCCATTATAGGTACGAGCACTAGCGTTTTGCAAATACGTAAAGAAGCCCGGCTAGCCGAGCTTCTTATATCGTGCGCGCCCACCCGCGGCGAGGTGCAAATTTTTGTTTTTGTTTTTGCTAGCGCGCCGCTAGCGCACGAACTACTTTTAGCATAACAATTTTACCAATTTAGTCAAGTCTCTGTGCGCAATTCCTGGCGCAGGCGCATCCAGATTTTGCCCAGCTCGTTGCGGCCATCGCGGTTCGGACCTGTCTCTT
>JARIHJ010000035.1 GCA_029288335.1 Candidatus Saccharimonadota bacterium | reverse complement strand
CCGCTTAAGGCCGAATATGCTAGAAGTCATAACTGGCGAGCGTGCCGAATACCTACTATGGGGCGACCACTTTGATAACCATGGGTCCGATTTAATCGCTCTGGGCGGAGACGTTGAAGGTCATTGGTATCGAAAGCAGGCACTGCAATGTTACCGAAGGGCTGCAGAGGCACGGCTCGGCGTAAAACTAAAACTAGACGAAAATTTTAATCTAATAATTCCTAATGTAAACGGAGGAGGAGAAAATGGCTGATGTAAAGAAATTAGCAGACGAATTAACTAAATTAACAGTTCTAGAGGTTAATGAACTAAAGACCGTTTTGAAAGACGAGTACGGCATTGAGCCGGCCGCCGCAGCCGTAGCTGTGGCTGGTCCAGCCGCTGGTGGCGAAGCCGCTCCAACCGCTGAGGAAAAGAGCGAATACGACGTGGTCTTGAAGGATCCGGGCGCACAAAAAGTCGCCGTCATTAAGGCCGTCAAGGACGTTACCGGTCTTGGCCTCGGCGAGGCAAAAGCTTTAGTCGACGGCGCACCGAAACCCGTGCTTGAGAAAGCCAAGAAGGAAGACGCTGAAGCCGCCAAGAAAGCGCTAGAAGACGCTGGCGCCACAGTCGAGCTAGCCTAATTTTTTGTTCAATTTCACTGTTAGCTGGTTAGTAAGGCCTGTTTGGGTAAAAAACTTATCCACAAGCAGACTTTACTTGCCGTGGCTTCTGTGGTATTTTTAACCGTGAGTGTAATACGTCGACACTTAAACTAAAACCAATAGCAAACAAAAGCTAAGATTAACCGAGAGACAAAACTATGGCAGATGTATCTGACAAACAAATCAAGCGCTTGCGTAGCCTAATCCAAGATGCTGAGACTAACTTAGCAGCTGCTAACGAACTATTAATTAGCCTGGTCGGCGAAGATTCTGAAAAAATCCAAACTGCGCGTGAAACCAGCCTCGGCAAGGTAGTCGAGGGTGTTTTTGATGGTCAAAATATGGTCGGTGGCGATGGCAAAACTTATCCGGTCCCGGCCAATTATGCGAGCAAATCCAAGCTCGTCCAGGGCGATATCCTGAAGCTCACGATCGGTGATGACGGCGCCTTTATGTACAAGCAAATCGGCCCCATCGCCAGGAAACAAGTTGTCGGTGAGTTACAGCTAGAAAACGGCCATTACTTCGTCGCCGTGGGGGATAAGGGTAAGAAATACCGCGTCCTCCTGGCCAGCGTAACTTATTTCAAGGCCAAGCCTGGCGACCAGGTCAGCGTCAACATCCCCGAAGATGACGCCCAGGCCGAGTGGGCCGCCATCGAAGCCGCCCTGTAACTTGCTGTTGATTTGACTTAGTTGAAGCTCGACAAAAAGATTATAATTAGCCTTGTAAAAGGTGGCGCCGGGTTTGGCGTAAAAGTAAAATACAAATATGGGACAGGCACTATATCGTAAATATCGCTCTAGAGGCTGGGATGAACTAGTAGGGCAGGAGCACGTCTCTAAAACCCTGCAAAACGCCGTTAAATCTGGTAAATTCGGCCACGCCTACTTGTTTAGCGGGCCGCGCGGAGTCGGCAAGACTAGCGCTGCCAGAATCCTAGCGCGGCAAATTAACGATCTAGACTACGTAAAAGACGAGCCGCACATCGACATTATCGAAATCGACGCCGCGTCGAATACTAGCGTCGAAGATATTCGCGATCTGCGCGAAAAAGTCACCGTCGCGCCAACGCTAGCCAAATACAAGATCTACATCATCGACGAAGTCCATATGCTGAGCAAATCCGCTTTCAATGCACTGTTAAAGACGCTGGAAGAGCCGCCGGCGCACGTCATTTTTATCCTAGCGACGACCGATCCGCAGAAGTTACCCGAGACAATTATCAGCCGTACCCAGCACTTCGCTTTCCGCCCGATTGCGAGCGAGCTAGCGGCTAAGCACTTGTTAGCGCTCGCTAGAGCCGAAAAAATTAAGCTAGAGCCTGGCGCCGCCACCCTAATTGCCGAGCTCGGCGAAGGCAGTTTTCGCGATTCGATTAGTCTGCTCGATCAGCTAGCCGCCAGCGGCCAATCCATAACCCGGGGACTAGTTGAAACCTTGGCCGGCCTGCCGCCAGAGCAGTTAATCCAGGAGCTGGCTCTAGCCGTTGACAGTCACGAGGCTAGGCGAGTTGTGAAACTGCTAGAATCAGCTAGGATTAATGGCTACCACGCTGCAGCGCTAGCCAAACAGCTCGGCCAATATTGGCGTCAAGAAGCGCTAAAACTTACTAATAGCGATAAACTAGCGCTAGTCAGGCAATTATTGTCGGTACAGAGTAGCCCGAAGCCCGATCAATTATTAGAAATAATTCTGCTTGAAACCGCTCTGGCTGAGGCTAAGCCTGGTAACACCAACTCTAACAGTGAGCTGGTTAAACCTAGCGAAGCCAGCAGGCCGGCTAACCCAGCCAAAAAAACATCAAAAATTACTAGTGACGAACCCTCGAAACCAGAAAAAAGTAGTTCGACTGCTAGCGCAAGCGAGCTCTGGGCTAGCGTCCTAGAGCAAATCCGCCCGAAATACCACACCCTGTACGCAATGGCTAGAATGGCCACGCCAACGCTAGCTGGCAATAAGCTAACGCTGGAATTTCCATTCCCGTTCCACTTGAAGCGAGTCAGCGAAACCAAGAATCAGCAAATTATCGTAAACGCCGCTAGCGAACTAGCTGGCTGGGAGCTAACCCTTAACTGTCAATTAAATCCGAAGCTAGCCAGCGATGAACCGACACTGGCCGCGACTAGTGAACCAACCGTCGATCCGCCGATGAAAGCGCCTGTGGAAAATGTTGAGGAAAAGGACGGGCTAAAAAACATAAGCAATATTTTCGGTGACGCAGAGTTGCTAGAATCATAGATAGAGAGATTATGGCTACTAATCAAAGAATGAGCAGCGGCGCTAATGCCGTCAAGGAACAGCCCCAAAACATAGACGCGGAAGCCAGCTTACTAGGTTCTATCCTGATCGACGGCGACGCTTTTGTGAAAATTGCCGACCATTTGCGCGCGGAGGACTTTTTTGACCCACGCCACAAGCGTATTTACCAGGCCGCCAGTAAACTCTATGACAAGCGCAGCCCAATTGATGTACTCACACTGGCCGACCAGCTGAAAGCCGATGGTGAACTTGAGACCATTGGTGGAGCAGGCTATTTGACTGAGCTCACCAACTTCGTTCCAACCGCCGCGCACGTCGAGCAGTACGGCGACATTGTGGCTCAAAAAGCGATCAGGCGCAGAATGATCGAGGCCAGTGGCAGTATCGCCGAGCTGAGTTTCGACGAAGCTAAATCCCTGAAAGAACTAGTCGAGGAGGCGGAAGCCAAATTATTCGCCATCTCCCAGCAGCACGTCGGTCAAAACGTCGTTTCGCTCGAGGCCATTTTGTCGGAAAGCTTTGACCGGCTCGACGATTTACACAAGGACAAGCAAAAAATTCGTGGTACTTCGACAGGCTACCGCGATTTGGATAACATCTTGGCTGGGCTGCAAAAAAGCGACTTATTCGTGCTCGCCGCCCGGCCCAGTATGGGCAAAACTGCCTTTATGCTAAACCTGGCGCACAATATCGCTGTCGGGTCAAAAGAATCGGTGCTAATTTTCTCGCTGGAAATGAGCAAGGAGCAGCTGGTCGACCGCTTGCTCGCGATCGAATCGGGCGTAAACGCTTGGAATCTGCGCACCGGTAATTTATCCGACAGCGATTTTGAAAAAATTGGTCGAGCGATGGGCACGCTGTCTGAAGCTAAAATTTTCATCGATGATTCACCAGCTATTACCGTTAGCGAACTCCGAACCAAAGCCCGACGCGAAGCCCACCGCCAGCCGCTCGGATTAATTGTCGTCGACTATTTGCAGCTGATGAGCGGCGGCAGCCGATTTAACGATTTTAACCGCGTCCAGGAAGTATCAGAAATCTCGCGCGGCCTAAAAGTCATCGCCCGCGAACTAAACGTGCCATTAGTCGCATTGTCCCAGTTATCGCGCTCGGTCGAAAACCGCCCCGACAAAATTCCGCAATTAGCGGATCTGCGCGAATCCGGCTCGATCGAGCAGGACGCTGATGTCGTCGCATTTTTATACCGCGAAGATTACTACAATCCGGAAACCGACCGCCAAAATCTACTCGAAGTAATGATCAAAAAGCACCGCAACGGCCCGACCGACAATGTCGAGCTTTACTTCGACCGCGATAAACAAAAAATTACATCCTTAGACAAAAAGCACGCCGATCCATTCAACTAATAAAGCTAATGGTATAATTGGCTGTAAGACATTATGGTGGAACAAACAGAGTCATCGGCTAGGATCAAGTTGCCTAGAATTAACTTACGAACAATCGATTGGAGCTATGTGTCGATTAGGCTGCTCGCAGCTGCCGCGGCTGTGTTCGTGCTAACTTGGCGGCTATCTAGCCTAACTTACCACCGCCTCAGCCTGCCAGAATTAGTCACATTGCGCGCCAGCAACTCTTGGCACGTTATGCTAACTAATCCGATATTCTTGCCTTACAAAGCTCTGGAATGGGCGATTTTACACCTTGGTGGTGCCGGCCACATCTACGCTGTGCGGCTAGCCACCATAATTTTCGCACTAATCACGCTGTGGCTATTTCTGTCGATTACCAGGCGATGGTTCAATCGGCCGACCTACGTACTAGCTACCGTATTGTTTGGTGCTAGCTTATGGCTGCTGCACTTTGGCCGTTTAGCGGTTCCAGCTATCTTATACGTATTAGCGCCGCTAGCGATTATTCGGCTAGCAGTTTGGATCCGCAACCTTAAAAAGGGCCAGGCCGCTAGCTATCGGCTAGTTATAGCTTTGCCAGTAATTTTTGCGCTGACGCTGTACGTGCCCGGAATGTGGCTACTTTGGCTGGTTGTAATTATCTGGCAGTATCGCAAACTAGCGTTGCTGGCTAAGAAATTACCCTGGCCCCGGACATTAGGCATAATTGGGTTAGCGTTGTTGCTACTGGTGCCGCTAGCCTACGGCCTAGCACGCGACCCGTCGCTATTAGTTACCAACTGGCTAGGCGTCCACAGGGCTGATATCTTAAGCCTGGAGCGGCTGGAATTATTTTATAAATTGCCCCTGCACTACCTGGCTTACGGGCCGCTAGCCCCAGCTAGCCAATGGCTTGCCCGCCAGCCGATTCTGGATGCATTCAGCGCGGCGATGGCACTGGCAGGACTAGGCTTCTACATCTGGCAGCATAAGCTGCGACAGGCCAAATTATTATTAATAATGCTAGTAGCCGGGTTAGTTTTATACGTGGTGTCAGATGGGACCATCGATATTTGGGCAGGCCTAGTCTACTTGCTGGTAGCCGTCGGTATTGGCTACCTGTTACAAATTTGGCGAAAAGTCTTCCCTAGGAACCCGGTCGCCTACGGCGGCGCAATTCTGCTGCTAGCAGCCGTGACCGCACTAGCCGTTTTCTACACCACCAAAAGCTACTTCGTCGCCTGGCACTATCACCCCGAAACAAGCCGAGTATTTTCCATCCGGCTCTGATTAGCTTTCGCTAGTTTATCGGAAGATATGCCGATAAGCACCGCTAAAATTGCTATTCAATTTTAGCGGTTGCAGCTACGAAGTAGATGGGCGAGGCAACAAACACCTTGGCGCTAGCCAAGGGTTTGATATAATTTATGGAAGACAAGGAGGGATTATGCCGAATTTCAATCAAGCCAAGATGTTAATGCAGGCTAAAAAGTTGCAAAAGCAGCTAGCCAACGAAGTTTTTGAAGTCGAAGCTGGCGACGGCGCCGTCAAGGTCGAGATTACCGGCGAACAGAAGATTAAAAAGGTTACGATCGACCCCCACGCTATCACGCTCGATGATATAGGCCAGCTGGAGCGCTGGATCGAGGACGCCGTTAAGGAAGCCATTAGCGTCAGCCAAAAGGAAGCCGCCAAGAAAATGCAGCCGATGATGGGTCAACTCGGTAACCTCGGCTTTTAAGAACCTATGGCAATCTTGCCAGCTGCTTTAGAAGAGTTAATCGAGGCACTCGGCGCTTTACCCGGTGTTGGGCCGCGCACGGCCGAGCGCTATGCTTATTTTCTATTAAAGAACAATTCTGAGGCCAGCAAACGCTTAGCTGATAAACTGGAAAGTTTGCATAATAATATAGGTGTCTGCGAGAAGACTTTTGCGCTTGTGCCCGCTGAGCAAAAATTATCAGATTTATATACTGACCCAGGCCGAGACAAAAAGCTGGTCGCTGTAGTCGCCGAGCCATTTGACGTCGTTGCACTCGAGAAAACCGGGCTATTTAGGGGAACTTATCACGTGCTAAGTGGTCTGGTTTCGCCGATTGACGGTATTACACCAGATCAATTGCATATAAAAGAACTGGTTAGGCGCATTGATGAAGATAAAGTCGAAGAAATTATCCTCGCGACCAATGCCAGCGTCGAAGGCGAGTCAACTGCGCTCTACATCCAGCAACAGCTGGCTGGCAAGAAGATCAGAATTAGTAGACTAGCTAGAGGTTTGTCGGTCGGCGTCGATCTGGAATACGCCGACCAAATCACCCTCGGCCGCGCCCTAGAAGGCCGCACTACGCTATAATTAGCGCTAGTGAACGAAAAAGTAAACCAACTAGTCGGACAAGCTAGCAAAATTGTAATAGTCCAGGCCGACAACCCGGATGCGGATTCACTGGGCTCGGCGCTGGCTCTCGAGCAAATTTTGGGCGAAATGGGGAAATCCATCGCACTTTACTGCGGCGTCGATATGCCCGATTACCTTAAGTATCTGCCCGGCTGGGACCGAGTGCTGAAAGATCTGCCAAGCCAATTCGACTTATCGGTAATCGTTGATGCCAGCACCTACACTTTATTAGAAAAACTCGAATCTAGCGGGCAACTAGCGTGGCTGAAAGCTAAGCCGAGCATTGTACTCGATCATCACGCTTTAGTCGAAAATCCGCTCGATTTTGCTAGCGCCAGTATTATTGATCCAAATGTCGCTAGCACCGGCGAGCTGATTTATAACTTGGCTAGAGAGCTAAAGTGGCCATTAGACAAAACCAGTGGCGAATTCATAATGGCTAGCATCCTCGGCGACACTCAGGGGCTGACAAACGATCTCGCCAAAGCTAGCACGTATATAGTAATGGCGAAACTTATCGAGCTCGGCGTTGACCGCCCGGCATTGGAAGAAAAACGCCGCGAAGCGAGCAAAATGCCAGAGAAAATTCTTCGCTACAAAGCCAAACTCATAGAGCGGGTAGAGTTCACAACCAATGGGAAGCTGGCGACCGCCACCATTCCTCAGAATGAGATTAATGAGTTTAGCCCACTGTATAACCCCGGAGTTCTGATTCAATTTGATATGCTGCAAACGCAGGGCGTACTGATGTCGATAGTATTTAAAGTTTACGACCGCGACCGAGTTACGGCCAAGATTCGCTGCAACTCTGGCGCACCCATTGCCAATAAGCTGGCCGAGCATTTCGGCGCCGGCGGCCATCCATATAGCGCCGGCTTCAAAGTCGAGGACGGAACCCCCTTCGACCAAATAAAGTCCGATTGCCTTGAAACTGCTACAAAATTACTAAATAATCTAACTAAATAGGAGATAAATGAAATCACAAATTCAGACCGACCAAGCCCCAAACGCTGATGCGATTCTATCGCAAGCTATAAGCGCAAATGGCCTAATTTTTGTGTCGGGACAGATCGCTCAAAAGCCCTCGGGCGAAATATTGAACGGAACTACCGAGCAAAAGCTAGCTCAAATAATACAAAACATTTCAGCAATTCTCGAAGCCGCTGATAGTAGCTTAGATAATATCGTAAGTGCCACAATTTACGTCACAGATATGGCTATTATGCCGGACGTGAATAGATTCTATTCAACGTACTTTTCGAAGCCCCTTCCGGCTAGGGCGGCTATTTGCGTCAGAGAATTACCGCTCGGCACTAACATTGAAATAAGCGTTATTGCAACAAAGTGAAACTTTATAACACTCTAACTAGAAAAGTTGAAGAAATTCGGCCACAGAACCCGCCGGAAGTGACGATTTATACCTGCGGGCCGACGGTTTATGATTATCCGCACATCGGCAATTGGTTTACATTTATCCGCTACGATTTGCTGGTAAGAACATTAAAAGCTAGCGGGTTTAAGCCCAAGTGGGTAATGAACATTACCGATGTAGGCCACCTAGTTAGCGATGCTGATGAGGGCGAAGACAAGCTGGAAAAAGGCGCTAGGCGCGAAGGCAAAACTGCTTGGGACGTCGCTAAATTTTACACTGACTATTTTGTCGACGCGCTAGCTAGGCTGAATTTTACTAAGCCTAATTACTTGCCAAAAGCGACCGATCACATCAAAGAGCAAATTGCGCTAGCCAAGACACTAGAAGAAAAGGGCTACACTTACAAAATCGACGATGGAGTTTATTACGACACCAGCAAGTTTCCGCGCTACGCTGATTTCGCCCAACTGGACCTGGATGAACAGCAAGCTGGTAAGCGCGTAGACTTTAACAGTCAGAAGCGAAACATTAGCGATTTTGCGCTCTGGAAGTTCAGCCCTAAAGATGCTAAGCGTGATATGGAATGGGATAGTCCGTGGGGCAAAGGTTTTCCAGGCTGGCATCTCGAGTGCTCGGCGATGTCGATGAAATACCTCGGCAAAACTATCGACATTCACGCCGGCGGCATCGACCATTTGCCAGTGCACCACACCAACGAAATTGCGCAAAGTGAAGCCGCCAATGATCAGATTTTTGCAAAATATTGGATGCATACCAACCACGTAACTATCGAGGGCGAAAAGATCAGCAAATCACTGGGCAATGGCATTACGCTAGAAGATATCGAGGCTAAAGGGTACTCATTGAAAGCCTTCCGCCTGCACGTGCTAGAAAGCCATTATCGCAGCCAGTCAAAATTCAGCTGGGAATCGCTAGAAGCCGCTAGTAACCGTCTCAAGAACTGGCAGGCAGTCGCAGTACTGCGTTGGCAAACCATAGAACGAACAGAAGCAGTAAAGCAAAACGTTGAGCTTCATAGCATCACAAAGCCATTGTTAGACGATCTCGACACGCCGCGAGCTTTGTCGAACATAGACCAGACTTTTAATTACTTTGCGAGCATACTAGTCAGCCACGACGAAAAGAGTGGATTTGAAGAATATTTAAGCTATATTGACAATTTGCTAGGGATCAATTTACTAACTCAATCAGACATTAGCAACGAGCAAAAGCAAGTAATAGCTGAGCGCGAACAGGCTAGAACTAATAAAGACTTCAAAAAGTCGGACGAACTAAGATATAAATTAGCCGGGCAAGGCATCGGCCTCAACGACACACCAAACGGCGCGATCTGGTATAGGGTCTAGGCTGGTTTTTTCTTAATTTCTACACTGGCTTCGTCTGCTTCACTGCCGACAGTTTCGACGGCTGGCTCGCTAATTAAATTTTTACGATTGATGTAGTCTACGATCAGTACTTTTATACAGCCGGCCACCGGAATCGCTAAAAGTCCGCCAACAATCCCGCCAAAACTTACGCCCACCACCACCGCAACGAACACCATCAGCGGTGTCATATTTGTAGTAAACGATTGCAATCGCGGCTGGACCACATAATTCTCGATATTTATGTACAGAATGTAGTAAAGTAGAATGATTAAGGCCGACACTGGCGAATGGAATAGCGCTACAATCGTAACGATAATTGCGCCGATACTATGACCAATAAACGGAATCAGACCACATAGAAATATTACGAAAATCAGCGCCACCGGATAGCTAATATGCAAAATGAATAGGGCTGGCGCGATTAATGCCGCTGCGATGGCGGCCAAAATCACTTGTCCGTTAACATAACCCCGGACGACTCCATACATTTCATTGGCCAGCTTGAGTGCGTGCTTTTCGTGACGGTCGGGCAGCAACTTAAAGCCAAATTTAATCCATCGCGGGCCCTCGACAAGCATCAAAAATGTCAAAACCAAAACAGTCAAAAGAGCCACGATACTTTCACCGACTGTCGCGACTGCTGACAGAGCTTTACCGGTAAAATCGTGCAGCCTAGACTTTAGCTGGTTGGAGAATTGCTGGACGTCTGATTGTAAATGGTAGCGGCGGACGAATTTGCCGAACGCGCTGTTCTTATCCCTGACATCATTGACGTAGCTCGGCACGCTTTTGATAAAGTTCTGGGTCTGATTAACGATTGGGGGGGTGACGCTGGCAACGAAACCACCGAGGACGATAATTATCAGCAGAAACGATATGACGGTAGCTACGGCGCGGCGCTCACGGCCCTTGCGGTGGGGCAAATGCTTGGCCAGCCAGTGGACCGGTGCGTTAAGCGCTAGTGCTAGGAAAAAGGCCACCAGTAACAGTAACAAGGCGTAAGTAATTTTGCGCAAGAATGCAATCAGAATTAGAAATCCCAGAACTAACAGCAACACTCTGATAATCGTGCCACTGCTGATCGTAATTTCTTGTTTGGGCCCACTATCCTTGGACGAGCTGAAACTTAGCATAGCCTTAATTATCCTTGCTTTGTTTAGCGGTTGCAACCTGATGGTAAATGGCCTCAATCTCTGGACCGACGCGCTTGACGTCAAACTCAGCCGCCTTCGACTTGCCCCAAGCCGCCGCAGCGCGACGTAGCGGCGTATCACGTAAATATTGTTCCAGCTTGTCGGCTAGTTCGTTGGGACCATTGGGATCAAACATAAGCTCCGTGCGCTCGCCCATAATACTCGCGTAGCCTGGGTTGTTGCCGGCAAGTACAACTGCATTACCGCTAGCCATTGCCTCAACCAGAACGATTCCAAAGCTCTCGCCACCACTAGAAGGGTAGGCCACGATGTCTGCGCTCGCCAATCGTGCCGGCTTATCAGTTTCACTGACATAACCAACGAATTTGACAATCTTGTCTAGGCCATTATCGCCAACGTACTTAATTAAACTGGGCATTAGCGGCCCAGCTCCGCAAATCGTCACGCTGAATTTTGGTAGGTCATTAGCCCTCTGAACTAGCAAATTGACCGCTTCTAAGAGTGTCTGGCATCCCTTGCGCGGTACTAAACGACCGAGGAATACGATGTTCAGCTCACTAACTCGCCGATATTTCCGCGGAGCTTTAGCGAAACGGCGAGTTTCAACCACGTTCGGCACGACTGAACTATCAACCTTGAAAATCTTGGCAGCAAATTCCTTGGCTGGCGGCGAAACGGCCAAAACCCTGTCAAGTTTGCTTAGGCTCAGTCTCTCAACTATAGCTAGAAGCCTAGTCGAATGTTCAGCTAAGCGCGAGTAAGGCAAAATATGAAAAGTTGCGATAATCGCCGTTGTATGTGGCGCTAGGTTAATAATCTGACCAGCCAGCAGCGGGCTATAGGGCATCTGTACGTGCAAGACGTCAAACTTTTGCGCCGTTAGCAACTTTTTGATGCGGCGCCGTGACGCTGGCAACGGGATTGATAAACGATTTTTATTAAAGCTAACTCTTACGTTTCGGCTTAGGCTGTGCAGATTGACAAGGTCGCTCTCTTTCGTCTCACTGGTCAAGTAGTGAACTTCGTGGCCGCGCGCAGCCAACCAATTTCCTAATGTCAGGACATATTGCTGGACGCCGGCGTTGTTGTCATCAAGTGACGTATCGATAACCAGGCCAATTTTAAGTTTTGGCATTTGCTAATGCCAATTTCCTAGCCGGCCGCCGACGCGACAGGGCCTGTTCGTAAATCTCTTCGTACTTAGTGACTACATCCTCATAACTGAACTGTTTGATGTACCCGGCTGCCCAACCGCGCCACAGCTTTCTGAGGCTGGGTTCCGCCAGTAGAAGTTCTATCCGGCGCGAAAATTCCAAGCTGTCGCGGGCATTGACCAGGCTCAAAGAGCCAAGCCCTTGCATCAAATGGCTATAGCCATCATTGTCGGCCGCGACCGTCGGCAATGCGCTAGCCATCGCTTCAAGCAAAACGATGCCAAAACTTTCACCGTGAATCGCCGGTGACACAAATAGGCTAGACGAATGTAAGAGCTTAATTTTTCTGGTTTCGCTAACATAGCCCAGAAACTTTACGTTAGGCAAGTCAAGCTCGGCGGCATACATTTCGAGCTTCAAGCGATCTGGTCCATCACCGGCAATTATCAGACTAACCTCTGGCCGGTTAAGGCTTACTAGCTTATAGGCGTCGAGCAAGTACTTGACACCCTTACGCCGTTCCAGTCTACCGATGTACAAAATAGTCTGCTGGCCAGTCGAACCATTCAAGTGCCTGGGACGGTGAAAACGTTTTAAATCAATGCCGTTTGGCACTATTTGAATCGGCTCTTTCGTTAGTGATTGCACATAACTAGCCGCGGCCGGCGAAACTGCCGTCAAAACATCAATGTAACCCAGAATTGATTTAGTGTAGGGCGTAACTACTTTCATAATCGTGCGCGCCATCATCGTCTCGAGAACTTTAGCGTGGAAAGTAGCGATATTAATACTATTGGAGCGTGTCAAAATCTGCCTGGATAGTAGCGGGATCCATGGTTCGTGAAAATGCAGCAAGTCAAACTTTTCGCGCTCGAGCATCTCGTCAATTTCTTCAGAAGTAATGCTAGCTGAGATTTGATTGCTAGTCTTAAAGCTATGAATATCGACGCCACCGCCAAGGAAAATCACACCTTTTTTCTGTCGATTTTTGTATTCGGACGGGCGCTGAGTAATAATCACGGCTTCGTGCCCGCGCCTTTTTAGGGTCGCAGCTAGCGCCTGAACAACTTCTTGAACGCCACCGCCACGCGCCAAACTATATGGGCAAACTAGTCCGATTTTCAACTTATAAATCCTTTAATGCCTACCGTTTAAGCACTCAATCTCGCTTGAATTATAGCTTAAACTAGCCCTCTCGCAAAACTCGCCTCACGGTAGCCGGTACCATCACCGAAGCTTCCTTGGCATCGGCAATCACGCTAACCGAGTGGACTTCGAGGTTGGCCTTAGCAGCGTGGAAATCCTCAAAAACTACCCGAAGATGCTGCTCGACGCGGTGCTGATCGAGATATTGATCGGCGCTTACAAAGATATGATATAGCGGCAAGTCGAGCCGTTGCCGGCAGTTGTCAAGCGAAAACATCTGGCCATTGCAAAACATTTGAGTCCTAATGTCATTGATTTTCCAAAGCTTGAGCTCGATGTCCATCGTGGCTTTGAAGTCATCGCCAATTTTGCCGGCAAACTTTTCGCGGGCATTGAATGAGTGGTGATAGACCAAGCGGAGCCAGGCAGGTGCTAGAAAAATATGCTGAAACACAAACGCCGGCACGCGCAGCGAGAAGAAAGCCGAGCCGTATTTATAGAACAAAAAACGTCGACGGCTGAACTTGAAATCGTCATGATGAGCAAAGCCGACGATACTAATAACGATATCGACTTTGGCAGCAATATCGGGGTAGCGCTGCAACATTCTGGTAATGACCAAAAATCCAAAGCTCAGGCCCGCAATCTTTAGCCGCTTACGTTTATAGCGCCAGCGGATAAACGTCGCCAGATAATCGGCTAGCTCGTCAAGCGTCGGCTTGCGCCCCACTTTGTAAAAACTATCCATACCGCCAAACCCGGGCAAATCAGGCATTGTCACCGCGCTGTAGCGGTTCAGTACCTGCATTAACCCCCAGAGGCGTTCTAGGCTGGAGTGCTGACCATAGACGAACAGAATTTCGCGGCCCTGATATTTTTTTGGCGCCGGCATACGCAGCATCCGGCCGCGCATTCCGCCCAAGTTTAATGGCTCAATAAAATCTTCTGGTAGTTTAGTACCCGACATTTAATTATATATTTTATACTAATTTCTTATTTTTAGCCACGCTGGCTAAGTTGTGTAATCTTAGTATAATTAGCATAAATGAAAAAGTTAATAGTTCCAGTAATTATTGTCTTAATTATCATCGGTGTAATTTTTTGGCACCATAATGCTGGTGCGCCCCAGTATAACAACCGAGGTGCTAGCCCCACAAAAGCTACCAGTGCGACCTTCAATAAGCAACAATACTCGCTAACCGACCCAACGAGCTTGTGGGTTGTCGTCAACAAACTCCGGCCGCTAGATCCGATAGATTACGCACCCAGCGACCTAGTCTCGGTCGGTAATGGTCAGGAAATGCGCGCCGAAGCCGCTAGCGCGCTCAAGTCGATGATCGCAGCCGCCGGCAAGCAAGGACTGAACCTTTACGCCGCGAGTGGCTACCGCTCATACGATACTCAGGTGGCCGCCTATGGCAGTATGGTCAAGGCTGGGGGCGTAAGTTATGCCGATTCTTTAAGTGCTAGGCCCGGTTATAGCGAGCATCAGACTGGCTGGGCAGTGGATCTCGGCACAGGGAATTGCTCGATTGATAATTGTTTTGCAAATACGCCGGCCGGTGAGTGGGTGGCAGCTAATGCCTATAAATACGGCTTCTTACTGCGCTATCCCAAAGGGCTAACATCTATTACTGGCTACGACTGGGAATCTTGGCACTACCGCTATGTTGGCGTCTCTCTGGCAACCGAACTGCATAATACCAATACATTGACCTTGGAACAGTTTTTCGGCCTGCCGCCCGCCCCAAATTATCAATAGACTTGAATTGGCTAGGGCGGCAGGATTCGAACCTGCGAATCACGGGACCAAAACCCGTTGCCTTACCGCTTGGCTACGCCCTAACAACAGGTTAAATTTTAACTTATTTCAACTGGCTTTCAAAGCGGGACTGCGCGAGAGAATAAACACACCGGCGGCAGTCATAGTCACCCCAATAAGCGCGAAAAGTATATAAATCCCGCCGCGGATGTTTTCGTTATAGACTAAAAGCCCCCAGATAATTGCGATAAACGGATCGGCTAGCGTCACGCCCGGCTGCGCATACATCAGCCGCCCGCTGGCAAGCGCATATTGAAACAAATACACCGACAAAATGCCAAATAACGCCATAATATAGACTTGCCAGCTACTAAAAATCGAAAAGAATCCATGAGCGCCAATCCGTGCCGTCATATCCTTAATTACAACCGCGGTGAGCCCAAAGCCAACTCCAGCCGCAAGGCCGAGCAGAGCAGTTTTAATCCGCGAACCAAACCTCAAGCTGACAACATATAAAGCCGCAATAATTAGTAGCGTTACCACCATTGAGATCGCGCCGACTCTGGTACCGACAGAGCCAAGCGGGTTACCCGGCGACGGATCGAGCATTATTACAAAGACCAGCACACCACAGAACATTAGAGTGGCGCCAATCCACTCGCGACTAGTCAGCTCTTCCTTCAAGAAAAGGCCCGCGCCGAGCAGCGCAAACGGCAGCTCCAGCACAATTAACGGCTGAACTACCACAAGCGATGACATCGCAAGGCCAAACGCCTGCAGAATGAACGAAGCTATCATCGTGATAATTCCAAGTAACCAGCGCGGCCGGCGAATTACACCGGCTAAAAATTTAAGCGAAAAGGGCTGATTATTTTCTGACAGAGCATCGATGTGCGCGCCGCGCTGCAGCACGTTTGACGTTGCGTTAGAAGCTGCTGCTGCCAAGCTAACGAAAAACGCACCCAACATCGTAGTAATAATTATCCGCTAGTTTCACTTTTTAAGCAAAGCTAGCACGCTAGACCACAACCAGCGAGTGGCACGGCTAAAAGGGACCCATCGCGCGGAGTATAAACGAGCACGGCGGGTATTGGTTTAGCCGCGACGAGGCTCGCTATATTCTAATTGGAGAGCCAGCGCTAGCTGCTTTCATTATTAGTCTCGTCGATGTTACTCAAACGCGAATCATCGGGATCACTGCGATCATCCAAATCGGCTAGCAGCTCACGCTTTTCGGCGTCGCTTAATTCCTTTGGATCATAGCCATGCGCCCGTAAAACGCTATCGGCGTAATTTTTGTCCGTGTTAAACGTACCTTCAAATAAGTCATCGTCTAGCGGGTCAGCCATAAGCTTTTATTATAGAACACTAACTTATTAACAAATTCTACCGCAGAAATTTCAGCTCGTAAGCCGCAAGCGCATTATCAGTTTTACGTTGGCCGCGGCGCTCCACCCAGACACCCTCATTAGGCCGATAATGGTACACCAACTCGCCGTGCGGCAACTTCTTGACCGATGCCTGGCTGCCAATGCCGCCAGCCAGTCGTTCGTACTTGCGGGCGTAGATTTTTGCCTGCAGTTTGCGCTCCTGCATATTTATAAAATCTCTTAGTTGCTCCGTCTCGATCATAATAAATAACCCTCCTCGAAATTAATAACTAACACTTAAGAGCCACTTCCGACTCTAATAAAAGAAGAGTGAGGGCAAAATTTAACTTATTGGTTTTCCTTTTGCCCTTACAAGGGTGTTTGGGACGAATGCCTCGGCCACTTAATAAATTACTAATGGGACCCGCTTCGTTCTCCAAAACCCTTGAAGGTAAATTTAGCTTACGTTAATTTAGGCTAAGTCGCTGTGACAATCGCCACGCGTGGTTTGTGATAAATATCAATCAAGCCGCTAATGCTCTCACGCGAGTGGCGACAGTGCTAGCGCCAGGCAAAAAATTAGCATAACTGAAAGTGAAATACTGAAGCTTTTTCTGGCCCAATTCTTGCTGCTCGCTATACTAGCGCGCAGCCACCAGCTACTTACAACCAGTATAACGACCGCTAGCAACCAACTACCAACCACTATTGCCAGCACTAAGCCGATAATCGCGAACGCTAGTATCCAACCGATGACTTGCCGGCGAGTAGAGACTACACCTTTCTTGACTGCCCAGACCGGCAAGTTGGCGCTAGCATAGTCACTTCGTCGGTAGACTGCAATCGCGTAAAAATGCGCCATTTGCCAAGCTAGCATAGCTAGAAATAATAGCACCGCGGTAAAGCTCAGCTGGTCGGTCACCGCTGTATAGCCAGCAACTAGCGACAAGCCGCCAGGTAGTGTGCCAATCAGCGTCGACCAGATAGTCTTCCGCTTAGCTAGCCCATAAATAAATACATAACTGATAAATGCCAGTGCACCGAGGGCAAAAGTCAGCCAGTTAACCAGTGCGAGCAGGCTAAAACCACCAGCGGCTAATACTAGAGCAAAAATTAGTGCAGCACGTGGGCCAACCTCGCCGGTCACGAGCACGCGGGCACTCGTGCGCTTCATCTGCTTGTCGACCTTTCTGTCTAGTAAATTATTGCTGACACAGGCGCTAGCAATCGTAAACGTAGTCCCGAGCAGGGTAAAAATTATCAGGCTAGCGCTAAAATGCCAGCGGCTCGCCAGCAAAAAACCAGCCACCGCCGTCAATACGTTGACCAGGGTCCGTTCCGGTTTAACCAGTTCAACATAAGCCTTTGCGCTCGACCACGCCGACGATTTCCCGCGCGTGACTAACTCTTCTGCAACCGCCGCCACTAAAATCCCTCGTTTATTTGTTGCCGCATATATTGCTGAATTCTTTCAGGCGACATATTGTAGTTCAAACTCGCCATAATCCAGATCGAGCCCAGCACCAAGATGAGCACGAACACCAGCATCAGCACAACTGTTAGCAGCCGCCAGCGCGGTGATTTTTCCTTACCGAAATGGAGGAACAAAAACAGCTGAGCGACAAACTGTAAAATCGCGAGCTCCATTAAGACTAAAATCAGGCTGGAACCGGTGAAGACGCGGTGAACGGCCAAAAAGTACGCCACCAACGTCAGCCCGATCGAGCTAACAAAACCAAAAACGTATGAGGGCAAGCTACCGCCTTCCTGTTTTGGCTCTTCTAGCGTGTAGTTCTTCTGATCACTCATAGCCCAAACCCCGTCATCAGCAAGCTCACTACGTGAGTACAGTTTGGCGATATTTTCGAGCATCGCGGCGCAGCGTACTTTTTGGTACGTGAGTAGTGAAGCGCAGAAAAAGCGGCAAAATGTGCCGCGCAGTGAGCTTGCCACACCATTAGCC
>JARIHJ010000031.1 GCA_029288335.1 Candidatus Saccharimonadota bacterium | reverse complement strand
GATTAAGACCAAGCAGCCGAAATTATTCGACTATTTACTTAATTGTCGCGACAAGGCTACCGCAGCCGAGCTAGTTAATTTGGGTCAGCCTTTCGTCTATGCCAGCGGTAAATATTCCAGCGAATTTGAAAAGACTAGCGTCGCTATCAAACTAGCGGCTAGCGGCAGCGGCGCCGCGTTAGTTTATGATCTGCGCTATGACCCCAGTGAATTCGTAGGCCTGGAAGCTAATCAACTGGCTGAACGCTGGCAGTTTACGAAGGATCCGGATGCTCCCGCGAGACTGTCGGTTAAAACATTGAAGTTTAATAGGTGTCCGGCCATCGCACCTCTCGGCACACTTGATGAGGCTAGCCAAAAACGCGTTAAACTGGGCTTAAAGACCATTGAGGCTAATAAAAAGAAACTAGCTGCCGCTAGCGGTTTTGCCGAAAAGATTGTCGAGGCACTCGCGATTTTAGACAAAGCTAGGGACAAAAAATGGTCCGGCGAGGTAAGCGATGCCGAAGCCAAACTTTATGATGGTTTTATTAGCGATGCCGACAGGTCGAAGTTAACACTGGCGCGTGAAGCTAGCGAGCAACCTGATTTTGCCGACCAGCGACTGGCTGAAATCTGGCCGCGCTACAAAGCCAGAAATTATCCTAAGAAACTGACTGATGAGGAATTAGCTGCCTGGGAAAATTATTGCCGAGCCAAACTCACCAGCGATGGTGAGGCTAGCCACCTAGCGACTTATTTCAAGCAATTAGCCGAGCTGGCCAGTTCGGATTTATCAAAATCCAAGCAAGTTTTATTAGAAGATTTGCAGCTATATGGCGGATCGCTTGCGCCGCTAGATTAGACTTGGTAACCGAGTTTGTGGCGGCGGATCAGCCAGCTGACATAAATTGCTAATAGCCAAGCTGGCAGTTGATAACGGCGGCGATAAATAATTACCGCCAGCGGCAGGGCGACAAAGACTAACCCCAGCCACACCCAAAAACTTATATATAAATTAGTGAAGGGCACCTGCCCCAAAACCAGTAAATTTTGCATTAGCTTTGTCTCCAGCTAAGTGAAATCTTTGACCGGATTTTATCAAAAAGTAGCTAGAAAGTCAAGAGTATTTTGTGGAAGTACTTGTGATAATTGGCGGGACATTTGCGCTAAAAGCAAAAGCGGTATAAACTAAAATTAGTGGTTAAAACATTAACAAAAAATGTTAGCAACAAAGAGGCGAGTTACAAAAAGTAGCGACTCCTTTTCATGGAGGGGGTTTTAGAAGATGCCGCAGTGCTGCGAGCACCAATTACAAGGTGTCTACGTAGCACGAACGACCGCAACCTCCCAGCCGGAATTTAGCTATTTTTTACACCGCTTTAGCAAGTCGCTAGGAATTATAGCTACGGTCAAGGATATCGCCAGCACGCATATGACGTTGCTTGAGTCCTGTGGTGTGAAGAGCCAGTTTTATGACCGCAATTACACTGAGGTTGAGGTTCGCCAGTTTTGCAATCGAATACAAAGGCGGATCGATAAGTCCGGTCACAACAAATATCCGATGGAGGTGAAAGTTGATCCGGAGGAGCCATTACGCTGGGTCGGTCGGGTTGACCTGGATTGCCAGCCGATCAGAGATTCTAATGGTAACGAATTACTGCCCTATAAATTTGCAATGGGGTTGCTGCTCGACGAGCGCTTGAAGGATCAGCGAGGTATCGTAGAAGAAGTTGTAGAGGAAGAGTTCGGTGAGATGCCGAAAATACGTGAACTTTCGCCGCACGTTACGATTGGGGAAATAGGCTTCTTTTGGCAAGATCAATATTGCGGAAAACCTGCCATCGATTTATTACCAAGCAAATTAGCCCATCCTGAATCCATTGTGATGAATGGCTTGGCTGCCTATTTGGGTTTTATACACGGCCCGCGTGAGACGATAGCAGCTTAGTTGCATAGAGACTAGAATAACAGATTAAAATCCTGTATAATTGACCGGCTTATGGCTGAAGTTATTCGAGTTATTGGTGCGCGCGAGCATAACCTAAAGGATATTAGCGTGGAGATTCCGCGTGGGAAGCTAGTGGTGATTACCGGACTATCTGGTTCGGGCAAATCGTCGCTGGCGTTTGACACGATTTATGCTGAGGGGCAGCGCCGCTATGTCGAGTCGCTATCAGCTTATGCTCGTCAGTTTTTGGGATTGATGGAGAAGCCAGACGTTGATCAGATCGATGGCTTGAGCCCGGCGATTTCGATTGATCAAAAATCGACCAGTCGCAATCCGCGCTCAACCGTCGCGACAGTGACGGAAATTTATGATTATCTGCGATTACTATTTGCCAGAATCGGCGTAGCGCATTGTCCGGTCGATGGCCGACCAGTGACGCGGCAAACCAAAGAGGCTATTATCGAGCAAATCGTAAGCCTGCCGGCTGGTGCCAGGCTGATGATATTAGCGCCGATTGTCAGCGGACGTAAGGGCGAATTTGAGCACATTCCTGAGCAATATAAGAAGACTGGTTTTGCTCGGGCGCGGGTTGATGGTGTGGTTTATTCGCTGGATGAGTGGCCGGCACTCGACAAAAAATACAAGCATACGATCGAGGTCGTCATCGACCGATTAGTCAACGATGAAGCCAGTCGGGCCCGGCTAGCGCAATCGGTCGAGCAGGCACTGGAAGTCGCCAGCGGCCGACTGGTTATTGTTAACGCCGACACCAATGCGGAGTCGCAATATTCGCAGGCCTATGCTTGTCCCGATCATCCAGATATTTCGATTCCGGAACTAGAGCCAAGAACCTTCAGTTTCAACGCGCCGTTCGGCGCCTGTCCGGTTTGCACCTGTCTCTTATACACATCT
>JARIHJ010000025.1 GCA_029288335.1 Candidatus Saccharimonadota bacterium | reverse complement strand
CGTGCTGGCGTCGACGATCGGGTTAGCGAAGAATGAGCCACAATTATTAATTACCGCCGGATCGGGCAATTTCGCCTGTCGAATTTCGACGACCGCTTGGCGCAGATTGGCTGGCGTCGGGCTAGCAATGTTATTTTGATCAAAATATTGTTGGACGGAAGGATAGAAAGATGCCTGAGGGTTAGCTTTCATTAAGTGTAGAGTTAGCGACAATATGAAAAAGCGGCCGCGATCCGGCCCGGCCTTGAACCTGGAATTGCGATAGCTGAAGCCGCAATCACTGGCGGCCAGCGTTTTGAAGCTGGAATCCTGAATGTCGTAGACTTCGAGCGACACCAGAGTCTGGCTGATTTCCTGGCCGTAAGCGCCGACGTTCTGAATTGGTGTCGCGCCGGCGGTGCCGGGTACTAGCGAGAGTGCTTCAATGCCAGTCAGCCCACTCGCGACGCTGCGCTCGACGACGCTGTCCCAATTTTCGCCGGCGCCAATCGTCAAATAATGATTCTCCTCGTCCTCGGCGAAATCTTCGTAGCCCGCCAATCTGTTAACTAGTAACAAGCCCTTAAAACCTTCATCCTTCCAGATGATATTACTGCCGCCACCGATCATTACCACTGGCAAATTTTTCTGCTTGGCCCAGTCCAGTGCGGCGGTTAATTCCGGGCGATTGTGAATCTCGGCCACGTGCGCCGCTGTACCGCCCAAACGCATCGTCGAATAATCCGCCAACGACAAATCATGAAAAATGTTCATTAATACAATGTTAACACTCTTGGTGTGCGCGCCCCGAACCGGGTAAAATAAAGTGCAATGGCAAACCCGTTACCCGCCAAATCAAAACTACTCGGCCAAAGCCTGAAATGGCTGCGCGAAACCAGCAAAGAGACCCTAGCCGAAGCTGCCGGCGCTGTCGAAATTGATGATAAGACGCTGGCACGCTTTGAAAATGGCCAGGAACTGCCTAGCGAAGATTTACTCGAGCTGCTTTTTAGTCATTTTAATGTAGATGAGAACCAAGCCCTGCGCCTACGCCGTCTAGCTGGCTACGATGACGCAAGCGGCGATATGCAGCTGGTCAAAATGCCGGTCGTGCTGCTCGGTGTGGACCAGCGCGTTGTTTACACCGACGGAGTACATATCGAAGTTAATCCGGCTGGCGTGACGGTGACATTTAGCCAGGGCCACGACCCGTTTATGCCTGTTTCCCGTGTGGGTATGAGTGTCGAGCAAGCCAAAAGTGTATTGCACACACTTGAGCAGGCGCTGCTACGCGCTAAATATTTGGCCGGCCCAAAAGCCCTGCCTCCAACCAGCGACAACTAAGTCTCGAAAATAGTCTAGACAAATTTTCCCAGTTATGATATAAAGGGAGTATTAAGAGGTACACTCATGGCTCCCCAAGTGAATCAGGACCCGGAAATCCCGGAATTATACCAAGAAGGTCACAATTGGCGGCTCATCCAAGGTATCGTCGCTAGCATCATTCTATTAATTATCATCGGCTTTTTAGTCTGGTTTTTCTTTTTCCGCTCCACGACTACTAGCGTCACGACCCCTAACGGCCCAACTACCGGGCAAAGCGGCCCTGAAGTACGGAGCGGCTCGGGTGCCAGTGGCAACTCCAGCACAGGTGGCAGTTCTTCTAGTCAGTCAGGCTCTAGCGCCAGCAGTTCATCTAATAGTGGTAGCAGCGCCAGCAATTCTAATAGCCAATCGAGTACTAGCGCAACTGGCAATAACTCAAATCTGACAAACACCGGTCCCGGTGATGTTATCGCTGTATTTATTGGTGCTACTGTAGTAGGTGCGCTAGCCTACCGGTTACGCTCTCGCCGCTCATCTCCCCGCTAGAATCCCAAAATACTCGGACGTCGATCCTCTTCTTTTTCCTTTTCGGCTTCGGCTTCTCTTTTTTCTCTCTCGGCTTCTCTGGCTTTTTCTTCAGCTTCTTTGATTCTTTCCCTCTTTTCCCCTGCTTCCTTCTTCAGGTCTTCAGCTTCCTTCTCCTTTTTCTCGGCTTCTTTCTCCAATTCATCTGGGCCCATAGCAAAATCTCCTCGTATGTTTATATTAGGCTGCCCGCGGGCAATTAGCAGTAATGCTGCTCACACCGATAGAGAGTAAAGTTCACCTATACCACAGAATAGAGATTGCCACCGCTACTTCAACGGTAGAATACAGAATATAGGAGGCAATCAGGGGTTTGATTTTTTTGTGAATCCCGTATATTAGCCAAACTATAGACGACAGCGCGAGGTAGCCCCACGTTACTAGAGAGACGTGGGCAGAGCTTTTGGCGGTATATATCGAATACAATTGCGGAAGTTCGAACAGAGGTGTCGTAAGCGCGAAGAAATAAATAAGTCTATCGAAGATATCCTTTTTGGATTTTTGGGTAGCGGTCACCATTAAAGTATATCTCTCGAGTTGGTACGCGCGATAGGATTCGAACCTACGACCTTTGGTACCGGAAACCAACGCTCTAT
>JARIHJ010000011.1 GCA_029288335.1 Candidatus Saccharimonadota bacterium | reverse complement strand
ACCGATGCGGCGATCAATCCAGGCAATTCCGGCGGCCCGCTCGTCAATATGAGCGGACAGGTAATTGGCATCAATACCGCTGTTGCCGGCCAAGCTCAGAACATCGGTTTTGCGATTCCGATAAATGACGTTAAGGGCTTGATAAACTCAGTTGAAGCTAGCGGCCAGCTAAAACAACCCTATATAGGCGTACGCTACATTCCGCTCACCAAAGATTATGCATACGTCTACAACCTGCCAGTTAGTCAGGGCGCCTATATTCTTCCGAGTGAGCAGTCTGGCCAGCCTGGCGTGGTTCCAGGCAGCCCGGCAGCCAAAGCCGGCCTAAAAGAAAAAGATATCATTACCAAGGTTGATGGGGTAAATGTGGACCAAAATCATAGCTTAGTGTCGCTACTTGATCAGCATCAACCCGGCGACCAAGTGACGCTGACAGTTTTACGTGACGGCAAAACTCTGCAAATCAAACTAACACTCGGTAATCTACCCGCCAGCAACACTTCTAGCTAGTGAGTGAATAATTGGATGAAGTCGTCGGTTTCAGTGAGATGGTAGCCGCTAGTGCCGGCGATCTTAGTTAGTTCTTGATGTTGCGGTGGCATTGATTCTGTCAGGATAAACTTTGGCTTAACTCTTAGTTTATTGATTTGCCGGAATAATTTCCGATAGACATCCAGTCCGTCTGATCCGCCGAAAATCGCAATTCTCGGTTCATTCATCGCGGCCGGATTAATCGTGAAATTATCCGGCACGTAGGGCAGATTGCAGAGTATTATCGCGCTGGCTAGCGCTTTGCCAGGGAGTGCCGCTAGCAAGTTACCATGGTAAAACTCGATTCTGACGCTTAGCCTGCTGGCATTTTTCTTAGCGACTCCTAGGCACTTCTCATCAATATCAGTGGCTAAAACTTTTACGCCCTGAATCTCCAATTTGGCAGTAATCGCCAGCGCGCCGCTACCAGTGCCCACATCCACAATGGCCGAAGCCTTGAGGTTTAGTTGTTTTAGCAAATCAATCATAGTTTCCGATTCTGGCCGCGGTTCGAGCACGTGTTTGTTAATAATGAATTCGCGGCCGTAAAATTCGGTCTTGCCGCGGATTTGCGCTAGCGGCTCGTGGCTCGCGCGCCTAGCGATTAGTTTATTCAGTTTTTCAGTTTGTAATTTAGCTAGCTCAAACTCCGGGTACGCTAGCAGCCAGGCTCGATCCTTGCCGCTAGCGTCCTCAAGCAGCACTAGCGCATCCAGTCGTGCCGTCCCAATTCCAGCCTTTTTAAGCTTGTTAACAGCAAGTTTTAGCCAATCGTTAGTGGTCATTTTTTCTTAAGCTCGCTAGCAAGTCTTGCGCCACTTGGTCGACTGGCCGGGTAGTGTTGATAACTTCGGCACCGGCGGAAAGTAGCTCGTCGGTAAGGCGCTGATTTTCTTTTAAGACCCAGTTCAGCTCGCTCGGCTTTTTGCCAAATGAATTGTTGGCTCGGGTTAAAATACGCTGGCGAATCGTTTCATTGTCGGCCGTTAGAACGCGCAATGTGTCAAATAGTGGGTAAAAATTCGCTTGGTTAGCGGCGTTGGCGAAAATAAAAATGTGCCGGCTAGCGCTAGCGCCTAAGGCTCGCTCGATGACTTTTCTGTCCAGCAGCCAATCGAGCGAGCGGGTAAAATCTATCGGTTCCGGTACACGTTTGCCGGTGGCCTTATCTGCCCAATACGATAAATCTTCGTCGTATTGATCGTCCATGCAGCGGAAGCCGCGTTCTATTAATTTGCCAGCTAACGTAGATTTGCCACTACCTGTAATGCCGCCGACAAAGATTTTCACATTAGCCAGCTTGGCTTATTAACTCGTGTTCGGCGGATTGTAATTTTTCGATTAGGTCGTCGATTTGGCCGTCTAGGGCGGCTTCGATATTGCTGCGGGAATATTTGATGCGGTGATCCGTGATACGGTCTTGCGGAAAGTTGTAGGTGCGGATTTTTTCACTGCGGTCACCACTGCCGATTAGCGACTTGCGCTTGGTCGAAGCGGCTTTTTGCTCTTCCTCGATTTTCATCTGGAGTAGCCTAGAGCGCAGCACCGACATAGCCTTATCCTTGTTCTTGATCTGAGATTTTTCGTCCTGCTGGGTGACGACAATGCCGGTCGGTAGGTGAGTAATGCGTACGGCGCTGTCGGTGGTGTTGACGGACTGGCCGCCGTGGCCGGAACTGCGGTAGACGTCGATCCGGAGATCTTTCGGATCGATTTCGATGTCGGTTTCTTCGGCCTCTGGCAGAACTGAAACAGTGGCAGTACTGGTATGGATGCGGCCCTGGCTCTCAGTTACGGGCACTCGCTGAACGCGGTGGACGCCGGCCTCGAATTTCAGGTTTTTATAAGCCTCGTCGCCGCGGACGTTGAAGATGATTTCTTTAAAACCACCAGCTTCACTGGGGTTTTCGCTCATTAGCTCTAATTTGTAGCTGTGATTTTCACACCATCTGGCGTACATCCGGTACAAATCGCCGGCGAACAAGCTAGCCTCGTCACCGCCGGCGGCGGCGCGGATTTCCATAATGACGTCTTTGTCGTCGTTCGGATCTTTTGGCGTTAGCGCTTCTGTTAGCGCTAGCTCGTTAGCGATAATTTTTGGCTCTAGCTCGGCTAGCTCGGACTTTGCTAATTCTGCTAGTTCGTTGTCGCTAGCGCTAGTTAGCTGGCTAGCTTCCGTTCTAGCCTCTTCTAGTTCTGATTTTTCGGTGAATAATTCGACCAGCTTGGCCAGCTCGGCCTGCTTTTTGGCCAGCTTGGGGTAGTTCTTATTACTAAAAATATTGGGGTCGGCCAGTCTCTTGTCTAGTTCGGCCAGTTCGGCTCTAGCGGCGGTTTCTTTGGCGTCCATATCTTTGATTATATATGTAAAAAAGCCGCTAAGCGGTAGGCTGGCGGCGGAGGTTGATATTAGTAGCTAGTGATTGGCTTGCTTTTCCTCAGTCTTAGCTGACTTTTTAGCAGCTCTCTGAGCGTGTTTTTTGGCGCTAGCGGCACGCTTATCTTTGGCGGCTTGTCCAGCGGCGAAGCGAGCCTTGAACTTGTCGACGCGGCCCTCGACGTCGACTATACGCTCCTCACCGGTGAAGAACGGGTGGCTGGCGCTAGAAATATGGACTTTGACTAGCGGATATTCTTGGCCATTTAGCTTGACAGTTTCTTCGGCGAGAATGGTACTGCGCGTTAAAAAGCGCGTACTGTTGTTCAAATCCTCGAATACAACTAGGCGGTAATTGCTCGGATGTAAATCTTTCTTCATAATCGATTAGCTAGTATACATATCTGTTAACTTTCGGTCAAGCTATGCTACAATCGAAGCCATTATGAAAAAACTAAAATTTATCAAACGTAAACCTCTCGTAATCGCTGGCGTAGTGATTGCACTTTGCCTTTTGGCGTTCCAGGCTTATGTCGATGTTTGTGTCTATGTAAATGTAATTAACCCGAAGGGCGGTCGCGATGGCGGCGCGGTTATCGCGACTTTAGTAGGCGCTGCCGCTTATAGCCTAGATAAGCCGGCGCCAGTCGACGCGGCTAGCGGTCAAGTTTATATTCCGGAAGCACATATAGTTATGCCGGCCTACACTGGTCTCGGCCAGATCGAGTATCTCTACGAAAACGGTAAGTATGTGCCGAGCGGTACCGAGATTAACCTAACCAGCACCCAAATTGTGAATCTAGCTAAAGATAAGCTGTGGGTTGGTCTAGCTAATGATAATAACCGGGCCGCCTGGCATGGATTTAGCGGCAGCAAGATGTTTAGCGCTGTGCCGAGCTTGCAGGCTTGTGCTCGCGGCGTCCAAATCTTCTATGCCAAGCAGAACAGCTTAGGCGGTGATTACGTATTTCAGGGCAGCCGGCCGCTCAAAGATGGTCGCACGCTCTACATTTACAGTGAAACAGGTTGCCAGCAGAACCAAGTGCCGGTGATTAGCCTAGCCAAGAACGCCCAGAGTTATTAAGCTTGCCGACTCTGACTTTAACTGTTACAATACGCTAGTAATAAATTAAGCAGGCTAGGATTAATCCTCTTGCTGGCAAGGCCGCTTGGCCGCTAGTAAAGTTTCTAGCCGAAGAACAAGGAGAATCAAATGGCAAGAGTTCATGTTGAAGGCCTGCCTTTTAGGCAGAAAGTTGTTCTGGGCTTGCAGATACAAGCATCAGGTGAAGGAAAGGTAGCCAGAGCTACCTTGAGGAGCGGTATGCTTGTGGCTGCTGTTCAGAATAAATTTATGGCGAAGGGAGGGCTTTAATATGAGCTCCAATGTCGATATTAAAAAGTTGCTCGAGGCTGGCGCGCATTTTGGGCACAAAACCAGTCGTTGGCACCCTAAAATGGCGCCCTATATTCATAGCGCCCGCGGTGGCAGTCACATCATTGATCTGAATCATACAGTTGAAGGGCTGGAAAATGGGCTAGCATTCTTAACCAAAATTGCTAGCGAAGGCAAGTCGATCCTGCTGGTTGGCACCAAGCGCCAGTCGGCCGATATCGTCAAGAAACTGGCCGAGACTGCTGGTGAGCCGTATGTTAGTGAACGCTGGCTGGGCGGTATGCTGACTAACTGGAATACGATTTCGACCCAGATCAAGCACCTGAAAGATCTTGAAGCCAAAATGGAGTCAGGCGAGCTGGCGAGCAAGTATAACAAGCTTGAGATTCAGCGTTTTCAGGAGGAAATCGATCGCCTGAACATTCTGTACGGCGGCATCAAGAATATGCCGGCCAAGGTCGGCGCCGTGTTTGCCTTCGATATTTTGCACGATGCTAACGCCGTCAAAGAAGCTCGCAAATTACACATCCCGATCGTGGCGCTAGTTGATTCTAACGCCGATCCGTCACTGGTCGATTACCCAATTCCGTGTAACGACGACGCAATCAAGACCATTCAGCTGATTGCCGATTATTTGAAGCAAGCCATCGAGCAGGGGAAAGCCAAAGTGAAAGTGACAGAGGAGGTAGCCAAATAATGGCAGTTGATTTGAGCGAAATTAAAAGGTTGCGTGAGCTAACCGGCGTCGGTATGACTGACGCGAAAAAAGCGTTGGACGAAGCCAAGGGCGACTTTGACACGGCGCTTGAGGCGATGCGCAAGAAAGGCCTAACCAAAGCCGAAAAGCGCGGCGAGCGCGAGGCTCGACAGGGAATTATTGGCACATATAATCACGACAATCGCATTGGCGTGCTGGTGGAAGTCAACTGTGAGACCGATTTTGTCGCTAGAAACGAGATTTTTACCGACCTAGTCAAAGATGTCGCGATGCACATTGCAGCCAGCAATCCTCAGTTTGTATCCAGCGATGATGTACCGACGGATGAGCGCCAGAAAGTCGAAGCTGAATTCAAGGAAAAGGCGCTAGGTGAAGGTAAGCCGGCTAATATGGTCGACAAAATCGTCGAGGGCCAAGTCAAAAAGTATTTTGCCGAGCGCTGCCTGCTCGAGCAACCTTTCGTAAAGAACCCCGACCAAACTGTCGGCGACTTAGTCAAAGAGCACAACGCCAAACTCGGCGAGAACATCGTCGTTCGCCGCTTTAACCGTATGGCGCTGGGCGAAGTGAGATAACTCACATTGACAAGGTAAGCATAAGAGAGTAGGTTAGAGTTGATGAACAAAAACAAAAAATCAGAAGGATGCACCTATGGCTCAAATTATAGAGCGTAAAGACCCCACGCCTGATGGCGAGCCGCTACCGGATCTTAGCGATGAGCAACAGAAGGAAATCGGTAGAATCGCAGCTGCTCTCCCGGCTATTAGCACGATTGGCAATCCTGCTATATATGTGTCTCAAGATGGATACGGATCCCATATGTGGACGGTAGGCCAAAGCCCAAACGATTTTGAGACACAGCCAGCAGCATAAATTAGGTAATTTTAGGTAAAATAGCGGCGACGAGCCGCTATTTTTCTTGTACAATAATTAGGTTAGAAAGAGGGGAAAAATGGATCCAAAGCAAGTTGTTGAGCAGGCTAATAAGAAATTTGAGCAAGCGGTGGAGCGCTTTGGCGGCGAGCTAGCTAAACTTCGCACTGGGCGGGCCAGCGCGGCGATGCTTGACGGCATTAGTGTTGAGGCTTACGGGCAAATGATGCCGCTGATCCAGGTCGCGTCTATTTCCACTCCAGAGGCACAACTCCTCCAAATTACGCCATTTGACCCCAATAATTTGCAGGCAATCGCCGCGGCGATCAGAAATGACCAAAGCCTGGGATTGAACCCGACTGATGACGGTCGCGTCGTGCGCGTGCCTATTCCGCCATTAACAGAGGAGAGAAGAAAAGAACTTGCCAAGCAGGTTGGAACTAAGCAAGAAGATGCATTGGTTTCGATGCGGGCCGCTCGTCACGACGCCCAGAGCCATATTGGCCGGATGAAGAAGGATAAAGAAATCAGCGAAGACGACGCCCACCGCCTAGAAAAACAAATCGACGAAGCGATGAACGCCGCGAAGGATAAAATTGAAGCGGCCGCAAAAGCCAAAGAATCTGAAATTCTCTCAATGTAGCGGCGCCGAGACTGCTACAATTAATTAGCTTATGAGCATTGTTTTTGTCGTTGTTGGCTTTCTCCTGGTGATCGTATTAATTGTGGCGCACGAGTTTGGTCACTTTTGGGTGGCGCGGCGGAACGGCGTTGTTGCCGAGGAATTCGGTATCTTTTTTCCGCCGAGACTGTTCAAAAAACGGATTAGAAGCAAAAAAGGTGACTTCGATTTTTCCATAAATCTTTTGCCCCTCGGCGGCTTCGTCAAACTAAAAGGCGAGCACGACAGCGATACCAAGCCTGGCACGTTTGGCGCGGCTAGCGTTTGGGCTAAGACCAAAATTATGGCCGCCGGCGTCGTTATTAACCTCGCGATAGCCTTAGTCTTACTGACAGTTGTGGCGTGGGTCGGAATGCCGAAGTTGCTTCAAAACCAGTTTACTATCAAGAGCGATACTAAGGTTGTAAAGTCTGAAGTTATGGCCGATTATGTCGAGCCGCACTCACCAGCCTCTCGAGCGGGGCTGGCGGCAACTGATAGGATTATCGCTATCGGTCCAATTGGCCACGTTACTACACTCCAGCAATCCAGCCAACTGCTCGGTCTGACCCAAAAGTACGCCGGCGAAGAAGTTAAATTGGTATATGCCCGCGGTAATCAAACAATTACTAAAGAAGTAAGGCTGCGCAGCAATCAACAAATAAAGGGCACCAACGAAGGCCATTTGGGTGTGTCGGTGGTGCCACAGACGTTTACCTTGCGGCGTTCGACCTGGAGTGCACCGATTGTGGCGGTCGGCTTCAGCGCGCAGATAACTAAGGATACTTTTGTGGCCCTAGGTCACGCTTTCGGTGGGCTGTTCGGCTACATCGGTAGCAGCGTCAGCGGTAATCACGCAGCTAGCAGCCAGGATTTGAACCAGGCGCGCAGCCAATTCGCCAGCCCGGTTGGCTTATACGTAATCTTGAAGTCGACTAGCGTGCTTGGCTATCAGTATTTACTAGAAATTATCGCGCTGATCTCGCTAACCCTGGCGGTCATTAACTTTTTACCTATCCCGGCGGTCGATGGCCGAGTTTGGATTTTGCTGATTAGCCGATTATTCAAAAAACCGCTGTCGGCCAAGAAAGAAGAGCTAGTGAATGGCATTGGTATGGCCGTAATTTTGGCGTTGGGTATTCTATTGATAATCTCTGATATTTTTAAATTCTTCTAGGTGGCCATTTTGCCAGAAACAGAAAAGTTAGCAAAAAAAGCGAGGCCAAAACGAGAAGGCTTTAAGCCGAATTGGCCATGGTCGTCCTTAACGGCTGTAGTTGTTGTAATAATCTTGTATTTGAGCCAGTACGTAGTGGCGTTTGCGCTCTTGATTTATCCGGCGATCCGCCACTGGGACGGGGCGCAGTCGCAGAACTGGCTAACTAACTCCATTGTGGCGCAGTTCGTCTTTGTACTGCTCGCCGAAGGCGTGACCATATTGCTGCTTTGGGCGTTTTTAAAGCGGCATAATGTCAGTTTTCGGTCCCTCGGTTGGAATCGCTGGCCAAAATGGAGCGATCTCGGTTTGGCGGTGCTAGCCTTCATCGCTTATTTCATTGTGCTAGCTATCGTGCTGCAAGTAGTCACGAGCCTAGTCCCTAGCCTGAATGTTAATCAAAAGCAACAGTTAGGCTTTACTAATGCCGTTGGAGCCTGGCAGTTAGCGTTGACGTATATTTCGCTAGCCGTGTTGCCGCCAATTGTCGAAGAAACGGTCTTTCGCGGCTTCCTTTATGGTTCACTTCGCAAATCACTACCGGTGATTCAGGCGACGCTAGCGACCAGCGTTCTATTCGGTATCGCCCATTTAGAGCTTGGCAGCGGTGCGCCGCCACTCTGGACAGCGGCGATCGATGTATTTATCCTGTCGCTGGCGCTAGTAACCCTGAGAGTTAGAACCGGCAGTTTGTGGTCTAGCGTTTTCCTGCATTCGCTTAAAAACACCGTCGCATTTTTGGCCCTATTCGTCTTTATCGGCACTTTCGGTTAATATTTAGTAAATGAGATTAAGCGAGTTATTCACTAAAACCAGTAAAACCGTGCCGGCTGATGAGGAGGCTAGGAATGCACAGTTATTAATCCAGGCTGGCTACATCCACAAGGAAATGGCTGGCGTTTATGCTTATCTGCCGTTGGGGCTAACGGTCCTAGAGAATATCAAGCAGATCGTGCGCGAGGAAATGAACGCTATTGGTGGCCAAGAGCTAGCGATGAGCACGCTGCAGCCCCGGGACATCTGGGAGAAGACCGACCGCTGGGATGACGCTAAAGTCGACAATTGGTTCAAAACCAAGCTTAAATCTGGCACCGAGCTCGGTGTGGGCCTCACGCACGAGGAGCCAGTCGTCGATGCGCTGGCACCTTACGTTAATTCTTATAAAGATCTGCCGGTCTTGGTTTATCAGATTCAGAATAAATTTAGGAATGAACTACGCGCCAAATCGGGCCTCTTGCGCGGCCGTGAATTTGTGATGAAAGATATGTACTCTTTCGCCAGGAGCCAGCAGGAGCACGCTGAGATTTACGAGAAAATTGCCGGCGCTTATCACAAGGTTTACGCTCGGCTAGGCATCGGGGACATTACCTACCGGACAGTGGCCGACGGAGGGTACTTTACCGATAAATTCAGCGACGAATTTCAGACGGTCAGCGACATAGGCGAGGACGTAATTTACCTAGATAAGGCTAAGAAGCTAGCCGTCAACAAAGAAGTCTATAACGATGACACACTGGCAAAACTGGGCCTTAAGCGGGAAGATTTGGTTGAAACCAGAGCGGTTGAAGTCGGCAACATTTTCCCGCTCGAAAGTAAGTACACCGATGCGCTTAACGTCTACATAACGAACGAGAACGGCAAAGAAAAATCTATCATTATGGGCTGTTACGGCATCGGTATTAGCCGCTTAATGGGTGTGCTGGCGGAGCATTTTGCTGACGACAAAGGCCTGGCGTGGCCGGCTAGCGTCGCTCCGGCAGAGGTCTATATCGCCAGGGTTGGCGTGAGCGCAGAAGTTGTTAAATTTGCCGATGAGCTATATAAATCCTTGACGGAGAGCCACATTGGAGTATTATATGACGACCGAGACGTTCGGGCAGGCGAGAAGTTCGCCGACGCCGACCTGATGGGTATTCCGCTAAGAATAGTTATTAGTGATAAAACTGTAACTAACGGCCAGGTCGAGCTAAAGGCCCGAACTAGTAATGAAACCGAACTGCTAACGCGGGAAGAGCTTGTGAGCAGATTGGCTAGTTAAGACTAGCTAGTACTAATTCAAATTAGCTAGTTCCCAAGTTTCAAGAAAAAGGAGATTTACCAGGATGAAAAAAGCCTTCCAATTAACCAAAGATGGTGTCAGTGAGCTTGAAGCCGAGCTGGCTAAGCTGGTGGCTGAGCGACCAGCAATGGCGGAGCGCATCAAGACCGCCCGCGAGTTTGGTGATTTATCTGAAAATGCTGAGTATCAATCAGCGCGTGATGAGCAGCAAAAGGCTGAGTCGCGCATCAGCGAAATAGAAGAAATCCTAGCTAACACGCAAATTATTAAAAAGCCTAGGAGTGATGGGAAAGTTTTGCTGGGATCGGTAGTGAAATTGAAAAGTGGTAGTGGCACCAGAGAGCTGCAAGTCGTTGGCACGGTTGAAGCCGACCCGATGGAAGGCAAAATTAGTGATGAATCTCCAATCGGCCGAGCGCTCATAGGCAAATCAGTCGGTGAATCGGTCGAAATTGTAACCGCTAATGAGATGACGACTTATAAAATCATTAGCATTAGCTAGAAATTAGGGCATTTACGCCGGCTGCCAGCTTTACGCTATACTAGCTACTAATGACAACTTTGAAAGATTACCGCGACGAGCGGCTGAAGAAGCTTGAGAGCTTGAGGAAGCTCGGACTAGATCCATACCCGGCCGAGACTTATCGCACGCATACGCTAGCTGAGATCACTGCTAAATTCGAAGCCCTGGAAGGGCAGGAGGCCAGTGTGGCTGGCCGAATCGTTGCTATCCGCAGCTTCGGCAAGATCGCATTTTTAGTAATCAAGGACGCTAGCGGGCAGCTGCAACTATTTCTCGCCCCAGATAAAGTTGCGAGCCTTGACGCTAGCACTAGCCAGCTAGGTTTCGAACAGGTTAATTTGCTCGACACTGGTGACTTTATTGAGGCCACTGGTAAGGTGATAAAAACTCAGACCGATGAGATTTCTATCGAAGTAAAGCGGCTGAGATTGCTGACAAAAAGTCTACGACCAATGCCGGTGAATTACCAGCAACTGTCTGACAAGGAAGAGCGTTTGCGTCGTCGCTACGTCGATATGAATGTCAACGATGAGGTTCGCCAGCGTTTTATTCGCCGCAGCAAATTTTGGCAGGCAACCAGAGATTACCTTAATCAAAATGGATTCATAGAGATAAATATCCCGGTGCTCGAGCACACGACCGGTGGTGCTGATGCCAACCCATTTGTGACCCATATGGATGCGCTCGATCAGGATTTTTATCTCAGAATCAGTCACGAATTACCGCTAAAGCGTTTGCTCGGGGCGGGTTACGAAAAAGTCTATGACATCGGTCCGAGGTTTAGAAACGAAAATTACTCCGATGAGCATCTGCCGGAGCACGTTGCTATGGAATGGTACTGGGCCTACGCTGACTGGCGCGAGGGGGTGAAGTTTCAGGAGGAAATGTTCAAATTTATAATCGAAGCAGCTTTTGGTAAGCTTCAATTTAAGATCGGGGAATTCGACGTAGACTTATCTAGGCAATGGGACGAGCTGGACTACGCTAGCGCCATCAAAGACCGCTACCAACTGGACCCATTTAACTGCTCACTAGACGATGTGAAAAAGGCTCTCGCTGATAACAAGCTTGAGATAGAGAAAGCTGAAAACAAGGCCCGTGGTATTGATAAGCTATGGAAAAATATCAGAAAAGATATAGCCGGGCCGATATGGTTGGTTAACACACCGACGTTTATTAGCCCTTTGTCTAAGGTTAACCCGGATCGCCCAGAGACGACTCAGCGCGCACAAGTGGTGATTGCTGGATCGGAACTCTGTAACTTGTTCTCCGAGCTGAATGATCCGATCGACCAGTTGAACCGGTTTGTTGAGCAGCAAAAAATGCGTGACTCAGGTGATGACGAGGCGATGATGCTCGATATCGACTTTGTCGAGATGCTGGAATACGGGATGCCGCCAGCTTGCGGGCTGGGCTTTAGTGAGCGTGTTTTTTGGATTTTTGAAGGCGTCACTGCACGCGAGGGCGTACCTTTTCCGCAGCTGCGCCGTGAAATTGACGCTACTACTCGGTCTATATACCCGGAAATTAAATTCCAAAGGGAGGGGTAATGAAAGCGCTTTGGAACGGGCGAGTTATTGCTGAAGCGGACAAAGAGGATTTAATTTTTATCGAGCGCAACTGGTATTTTCCTCCCAGCTCGGTTCGCCAGGAGTTTTTACGCAAATCCGACACTCCATACACCTGCCCATGGAAAGGTGTCTGCCAATATTTCGACGTCGGTGAAGGTGATAATTGGAGCAAAGACAGCGCCTGGAGCTATCCGAACCCGAAACCGAGCGCTATTCATACTGTCAAAAAAGACTTTAGCAATTATGTTGCTTTCTGGCGCGATGTTAGCGTCACCGAATAAGCTAGTGCTTGCGTTCCTTACATAAAAGAGGAAAATGGGTGCTATGAAAGAGGCTCGTCTGATACAAGATGGTAGTGTTTGCCAGGGTGATTTTGTTGATGGCATTGATACTGTAGAGCAACTTCGCAATGTTGAAAGACAGAATTGTCATCTATTTCCCCATAATTGCCCGGTTCGTCGGCAAGAGGGTCCGTTTTGCATAGCTAAAGCCGGCCAGCAGGTGGCTCGATATGTTTCGCAGTTGGGTACAACTATAGAGGCGGAATTAATAGATTTTGACCGCGAGGCTCCTATGCCGCTTAGGGGCTACTTCGATCCGACTATCGAGGAGCCAGGAGATGCCACAACCGACCGAAAAGAGGTTGTTGAGCGAGTAGGCAAATGGGCCGAAAAGGTTCTCGGTGTAAATTCGTTAGATGCTGCTAGTCATAATCGAGTGTATGTCGGGAAAGGTGTAGGTAGCTCCGGAGTACTCGCAGGATCTGTTAAGGATGAAGAAACTGGCGCATGGATGCATTCTTGCGGTACGCGTCTGGCGGCCGTAACAGTTTCACACCCGCTTCATCTGCGCGCTATGCCTTTGGCGGGGTTCGGGGAGGTTCGGTCTGAAGAGGTCCCTTTTTGTCCTTCTTGCCAAACAAAGCCCAGCCCAAATGGGAGTATTTGGTATATCGAAGATGTCGAGGCCGAGGAAAACCGGCGCCTACGAGACATTGGCGAAAACGACAGCTAACGAGTTGCTATATTCTATAGTTCGAGTTTAACGTAACTGAGCTGCTAGAATTAGCCTATGATTCAAAAACCAAAAGTGATAATTTTTGATTTTGATGGCACGATTGCCGACAGCGTCGATGTGTTTATCGACATTGCGCGCGAAATTAGCGGTTCGCACGTCAGAATAGAGGCCGAAGAGATCAGGAGCCTGCGCGGCTTGATTCGCTTTGGTCAGCGCATTGGTGCGCCATTCTGGCGGTTTCCGCTAGCCCTCACCAAAGTCCGTGGAATGGTTGATAAACATATCCGTGAGATTGATCCGTTTGATGGAATGCCTGAAGTTATTAAGAAATTGCACGCTAGTGGCTATCAATTATTTATCGTCAGCACGAACTCTCGCGTGACCATCGAAAAATTCCTGAAACTTAATGGGCTGGCCGTATATTTCAGCGGCGTGTACGGCAGTCGGAAACTCGTGACAAGCAAAACCAAATCGTTGCGGCGGCTTATGCGCCGCGAAGAACTAGTGCCGGCCATAAGTGTTTTTATCGGTGACGAGTTCAGAGATTGCGAAGCCGCGAGATCCGTTGGAATGCCCTGGATTGCTGTGACCTGGGGATTTTCGAGAGAAGAAACTTTGCGAAAATTAAATCCGGCCGCGGTAGCGCATAAACCCAGCGAACTCCTAGAGCTGCTACAATTAAATAAATGAGTTATCGCAGCTTACCGTACCAGCCCGGTCAAACCAAACCATTCAAAATTTCGCGGAGTAAAATCGAGCTATACAAGCAATGTCCACGCTGTTTTTGGCTGGATACGCGCTTAAAGATCACTCGGCCGTCAAGTCCGCCATTTAATATCAATAAAGCCATCGATGAGCTGTTCAAAAAGGAGTTTGATGCTCACCGCGCTGCCGGTACGCCGCACCCGATTATGCTTGATAATCAAATCAAAGCGGTGCCGTATCAACACAAAGACCTGGACCAATGGCGCTACAACTTTACCGGTGTAACGGCGTTACACGAGCCGACCAATTTGCATATTTTTGGTGCGATCGACGACGTCTGGGTTAACGACGACGGCGAGCTAATGGTGGTCGACTACAAGGCTACCAGCAAAAATAAAGAAGTCTCAATCGACAGCGACTGGCAAATCAGCTACAAGCGCCAGGTCGAGGTCTACCAGTGGTTACTCAGGCAAAACGGCTTCAAAGTCAGCGATACAGCCTATTTTGTCTACACTAATGCCCGCATTGACCTCGACGGTTTCGGCGACCGGCTGGAGTTCAAAACTAAACTAATCCCTTATATCGGCGACGCCAGCTGGGTCGAGCCGACGCTAGTCGAAATTAAACAGTGTCTCGACGGCGAAATGCCCCCGGTTGGCATCAATATAATGGGTGGTGCTTGTGAATTCTGTGAATATGCTAGGTCCAGAACCGAGCTAACACTAGCGGCCGTGCAAACAAAAGCTAAAAAAAGAAAGCCTGCGAAGGTATAATTGCCGCTATGTTGGATATTCAATTTATTCGTGATAATCCGGAGCTGGTGGCCGAAAAGTCGAAACAAAAAGGCTACGAGGTTGATATTCCAAAACTGCTGGAGCTAAATGAAAAGCGGCGAAAATTGTTAGCTGAGGCTGAAGAAGTGCGCGCTAGTCGCAATCAACTTGCCAGCGAACTCAAAAATAGGAAGCCGAGCGACAAAGAAGTACAAGACGGTCGCGAGCTAAAAGACAAACTAGCTAAGCTAGAAGATGAACTAAAGCCATTGGGAGCCAGTTGGCTGGAACTTCTGCGTGCGGTGCCGAATATACCACTAGAAGGTGTGCCGGTGGGCGCTAGCGAGGATGAAAATGTCGTCGCAAAAGAAGTTGGCGTCAAAATCGATTTTGACTTTAAGCCGAAAACGCACTGGGAGTTAGGAGAGGCGTGCGACTGGATTGACAAGGAGCGGGCGGCCAAAATCGCCGGCAGCCGCTTTGCTTACCTAAAAGGCGATTTAGTGCGGCTGCAATTCGCCGTCATTAACTTTGTGCTAACGACGCTGACTGATGAAAAAATTCTTCAAAAGTTAATCAGTGACAATAATTTAGAACTAGTAGCCAAGCCTTTTACTCCGGTATTACCGCCGGCGACGCTAAAAACCGAGCCGTATGTCGCCAGCGCCAGATTGAACGCGGAAGAAGTCACCTACAAACTAGCCGACGACGATTTGTGGCTGAACGCCAGCGCCGAGCACACCCTAGCGACGATGTACTGGAACGAAATTTTGCCTGCCAAAGAATTACCAATTCGCTACATCGGCTATTCGACTAGCTTTAGGCGCGAGGCCGGTACTTACGGCAAAGATACCGAGGGCATCATTCGCATGCATCAGTTCGACAAGCTGGAAATGGAAGTGTTTTCTAGCGCTAAAACCGGCGAAGAAGAGCATAAACTGCTGGTCGCTATTCAGGAGTATTTGGTACAGCAACTAGGATTGCCGTACCAAATAATTCAAAAGTGTACCGCTGATATAGGTAAGCCGAACGCCAGCGGCTACGACATTAACTGTTGGTTCCCAGGGCAGGACCGCTACATTGAAACTCACACGGCCGACTATATGACCGACTACCAGGCTAGAGATTTGAAAATCCGGACTAAATCGGAAGATGGCACAGAATTAGTCCATACCAACGATGCCACAGCTTTCGCGCTTGGCCGGATTCTCGCCGCGATTATCGAAAATTACCAGACCAGCGATGGCCACGTCAAAATCCCCAAAGTGCTAGTGCCATTTATGGGCGGTGCGACTGAGATCTAGTACAATTAGACTATGAAATTAGAGATTAGCGGGCTTGGCACCAAGCTTACTGACAAACAAAAACAGTACGTCGAGAAAAAGATTGGCGGATTGGAAAAATATATCCCTAGAGCTCAGCGCGGCGTGGCCCACGCTGAAGTCCGGCTAAAAGAACATAAAAATGACGGCCAGAGGCAGCAAACTTGCGCGGTTGAGTTACGTTTACCAAACGAAATTATCAAGATTAGCGAAACGACCGTAAATGCTTTTGCGGCCATCGATATAGTGGAAACGAAGCTTAAGCTGGCGATAAAAAAGTACAAAGACAAGTACGCCAGCCCGAAATTGCGCCAGCGTCTGGTCCGGCGACTCGGCAGACGCTAGTTTTTTAGCGCACTAACATCTATAATCAAAACTAGCTTTAGTTTAATAAAATTTGGAGACAATTTTGCAGCTACAAACTGTGTTTACGAAGGTGCTGGGCGATCCGCAGAAGAAAACGCTTAAGCGCCTCAAGAAAAAAGCACTTGAAATCGAAGCGCTGGCGCCGAAGTACAAGAAGATGATCGACGCTAAGCTGAAGGTGCAGACAGCTGAGCTCAAGAAGCGGCTAGCCAAAGAGTCGCTCGATGCAATTTTGCCGGATGCGTTCGCGCTGGTGCGCGAGACAGCGACGAGAACCCTCGGCCAGCGGCATTTTGAAGTGCAACTGATGGGCGGAATTGTCCTGCATGAGGGCAGTGTCGCCGAAATGAAAACTGGCGAGGGTAAAACGCTGGTCTCGACCCTGCCGGTTTATTTAAATGCATTGAGCGAAAAGGGTGTCCATGTCGTCACCGTCAACGATTACTTGGCACAGCGCGATGCCGGCTGGATGGGACAGATTTATAACTTTCTGGGCCTATCTGTCGCTGTTATTATGGCCGATCATTCGTATATTTATGATGCCAGTTACACGAACGAAGATCACGATGATGAGCGTTTCAAACACTTGAAACCGTGCAGCCGCCGCGAGGCTTATGAGGCGGATATTACTTATGGCACGAACAATGAGTTTGGCTTCGACTATCTGAGGGACAATATGGTACGTGAGGTCGACCAGCTCAGGCAACGTGAACTGAACTTTGCGATTGTCGACGAGGTGGACTCGATCCTGATTGATGAAGCGCGTACCCCGCTGATTATTAGCGCACCAAGCGTCACCAGCGGCACGGCTTATGCTCGTTTCGCAAAAGTCGTCAGAAACCTAAAAAAGGATGACCACTACGAAACTGATGAGAAGCGTAAAACCGTCACACTGACCGATGCTGGCGTTGAAAAATTAGAAAAAATTCTGGAGCTAGACAATCTTTATGGCCCCGAGAATATCAGTACGATTTATCACCTCCAGCAGGCGCTGCGCGCCCAAGCGCTATTTACACGCGACAAAGATTACGTCGTCACGAAGGACGGCGAGATTGTCATCGTGGACGAATTTACTGGGCGACTGTTGCCGGGTCGGCGCTACAACGAGGGCTTGCACCAGGCGATTGAGGCCAAAGAAGGTGTCGAAGTGCAGGAAGAGTCGATGACGCTCGCGACGATTTCATTCCAGAATTATTTCCGCCTGTACGAAAAATTGTCGGGTATGACCGGTACGGCACTGACTGAAGCCGAAGAGTTTCACCAGATTTATAAACTTGACGTGGTCGATATCCCGACCAATAAACCGGTAATTCGTGACGATAAGCCGGACCGGATTTACCGCACGGAAGCCGGTAAATTTAGGGCGATCATTGAAGAAGTCAAGCAGATGCAAAAGCGTGGTCAGCCAGTGCTAATTGGCACAGTTTCGGTAGAAAAGAACGAATTGCTGGCAAGTTTACTCAAAAAAGCTGGCGTGCCGCACGAAGTCTTGAACGCTAAAAATAACGAAAGAGAAGCGGCGATTGTGGCTAAAGCTGGAGAGAAGGGCGCTGTAACGCTAGCGACCAACATTGCCGGCCGCGGTACCGACATAGTGGTGAAAGATGAAGTTAAAAAACTCGGTGGCTTGTTTGTACTTGGCAGCGAGCGTCATGAGTCACGACGCATCGATAATCAGCTGCGCGGCCGTACTGGCCGCCAAGGCGATCCGGGCGCGACCCAATTTTTTGTATCAACCGAGGATGATTTAATGCGGATTTTTGGTGGTGATCGCATCGGTGGGGTAATGAACCGATTGAGAGTGGATGATGACACCCCAATCGAAAATCGTCTGATTTCTAAGAGTCTTGAGAATGCGCAGGAAAAAGTTGAAGGCTTTCACTTTGATCAACGCAAGAACGTCGTTCAGTACGATGATGTAATGAATCGCCAGCGTAAAGCTGTCTACTCAATGCGCAAGGAAATCCTGAAGGCTGACGATATTAGCAAACGTGTTCACCAAATGATCGATGATGTGGTCGACTTGCTGGCGCAGGATCCGTCACTTACATCGGAGGGGTTTGATGAAGTTGTGAAGGAGATATTTCCGCTCGATGGAGCCGAGCTAGATAAGCTTTTTGCGGGTGATAGTGCTAAGTTTGCGGAGAGCCTCAAAAAAGAGACGAAAAAAATATATGAAGACCGGGAGGCTGCTTTTACACCGGATATGATGCGCAAACTCGAGCGTGATATTTACTTGCAGGTACTCGATACTCTCTGGATGCAACACCTTGAAAATATGGATCACCTGCGTGAAGGCATTCACTGGATGAGCGTTGGACAGCAGGATCCGTTGGTTGAATATCGCCGGCGCGGGCAGCAGATGTTTGAAGATATGCAGCGCCAGCTTCGCCACGACGTTGTTAGGACGCTGATGAATGCTGCGCCAGTTGACGCCAGCGCGCTAGATGCACCGATTGAAACTGAGTTAACTAGAGCTGCACGTAGTTCAGTCGACAACCTTGATGAAGTTAGTGAAGCCGATCAAGAGTTTGAAGCTAGTGATTTTGCGAACAAAAAAGTTATTCAAGCAGAAGCAAAAAGCGCCTCTGTAAAAAGGAAAAAAGCCAACAAAGCTGAGCGCCAGCGCAAGAAAAAAGCCCGTCGTCGACACTAATTTTGTGTATTGGCCAGGCGCCTGTGGTAGACTACCTATATTAATTTATAAAGGGTAAGGGCTAGAAAGGCTTTAGTTATGAATCATTCGGTTCAGGAATTATCGCTCAAGAATGGCGCTAAGGGTTTGATCGTTCAGGTGCCAGATGCGCAGGTCGTCAGCTTGGAAATTAGCTTTCGCGCTGGCGATTATCTAGTTGATCCCAAAAAGTGGGAAGTGCCACATTTGATGGAGCATATTTTGCTTGGCGCTAACGAGCTTTATCCTAAAGCTCGGCTGTTTCAGGCTGAAATTGAAAAAAACGGCGCTTACACCAACGCCAGCACCGGCACTTACTACATTATTTACGATGCCGAATGCGCTGATTTCGAATGGCAAAGAGTCCTGGAGCTAACGCTACTAGCGATTAGCAAGCCATTATTTCTAGAGACTGAATTTCGGGCGGAGTATGGCAATGTCCGTGAGGAGCTGCTGACGCGCTCCAATAATCACTTTTTGGCTCTAAGCTCCAAGATGCGCGAAGAAACCGGTTTTATTTCTAAAACTGACAAAGAGCGCCTTAAGCTAATGAAAAATATTGAGCTCGGAGATATTCCGGCACATTGGCGACGCACGCACACGACCAACAATCTGCGTTTTGTGATCGGTGGTAATTTTCCGCCAGCCAGACTTCGTAAGTTAAAGGAGTTGCTGGAAGGTTTGGAGCTGCCACGTGGCCATCGTTTTGCTTTGCCAACGGAACACCCACGCCGTCTAGACCAACCGGTGCAAATTCGTAATCGCACCGTCAAAAATCTCTATATTTATATTGATACATTTATTAGGCGACGGATTGGTGAGGCAGAAGAGGATGCGCTTAATTTAGCTAACACACTGCTGACAGAGACCCTTTACTCAAAAATTCTGGGTACGGCGCGCGAGCGAGGCTTGATTTACGATATGGGTTCTGGCCTGAGCCTGCCGAAGGACTCGACAAACTGGTGGTTTGGCGCCCAGGTGTCGCCGGAAAACGCGCCACCGTTTCTGGAAATTTTCGTCGATGAAATTAAAAAGCTGCAAGCTGGCGATTTGGCTGAAGCTGATATTGAAGCGGCCAAGCAGTATTCGCTCGGGCGTTTCCAGCGCAGTGCGCAGACCGTAGCCGGAACCGTTAGTGGCTATAGTTCAAGGTATTTTTTCGATGAAATTATTGATGACTATTACCGGGTGCCAGAACGAATTCGGGCTGTTACTAAACCGGCTATAACCGAAGCGGTCAGGGAAATGTTTAGTCAAAACCTGTGGGCGTTTGGGGCTCTCGGCAACTCGCCAAAAGAATTTCTCGAGCAACTGCGTCAGCAGCTAGCTGTGCTTTGGAACTCCTGAGTCAGCTTAAGATATAATTTTACTTATGAATGGGCTAGAGAAAGATGCGGAAGTATTAGCTAGTGAGCTGGCTGGCGTTTTGAAGCAGCTGAAGTTTGACGAACTAGAAAAGGAGGCTGGCGCATTAGCACAGCAAACTAGTGAACCGGATTTTTGGCAGGATAGCGCCAGGGCTCAGTTGGTCAGCCAGCGACAGGCTAAATTGGAACGGCGATTAGAGCCTTGGCGCGAGTTAAAAAAAGAAGTTAACGAGCTGGTCGAGTTAGCGAAAATAGGTGATGCTAGCTTGGAAAAAGATTTGGCTAGTCAACTGGCAAATGCCAGCCAGAAGCTAGCGGCTCTAAAAGATGAGTTGAAGCTGGCTGGGCCGTATGATGACCACGACGTAATCCTGACTTTGTCAGCTGGTGCTGGTGGCACAGATGCACAAGATTGGGCTGAAATGCTGCTCAGAATGTATCTGCGCTTTGCGGAAAAAAGTGGCTGGAGAACCAGTATAGTCGATGAGTCGGCCGGTGAAGAAGCGGGAATAAAGAGCGCCACAATTG
>JARIHJ010000007.1 GCA_029288335.1 Candidatus Saccharimonadota bacterium | reverse complement strand
AGATGTGTATAAGAGACAGGCCGTCAAGCTAGTTATTAGATATGCGGCAAGAAAAAGCGCCAGTCCTTGCTGGCGCTTTTTCTTGCCGCATATCTAATAACTAGCTTGACGGCGGGGCCAGAGCAGGGCTAGCATAAAACTAATGTTACGTAACACCAAAACGCTGGCTAAGTTACCCTTGTACCCGAAATTATTTCCGAGTCATAACCAAACCCTAGACGCTAGCGAACTGGCAGTCGCCCGCGATTACATTGCTAGTTACTGGTCAAAGCTCGAACGCTATCATGCCAAGGACGACGGCAGTCTGATCGGCCTGCCGAAGCCGTATCTCGTGCCAAGCTCCGACGACAGCGCTAGCTTCGACTACAACGAACTTTATTATTGGGACAGCTACTTTATGATCCAGGGCTTGCTAGATGAGGAGCATAAGCAGTTGATTATTGGCATTCTCGAGGATTTACTGGTGATATTTAAACGTTTCCGTATTATTCCTAACGCTTCGCGAACTTATCTGACCAGTCGCTCTCAACCGCCATTTTTGACTAGCTTTATTTTCGATTGCTACAACACTTACAAATTGCCAAAGAAGTGGCTAAAGTCCACGATGGAAGCCGCCGAAGCTGAATATCACACTGTCTGGATGGGTACGCGTAAACCTAACGCTCGCTTAGTTCACCACGGTCTCAGTCGTTATTATGATTTTAACTATCTGAATGACATCGCTGAGACTGAAAGCGGTTGGGATATGACGCCTCGATTTAGCAGAAAAGCGCTTGATTATTTGCCTGTCGACCTGAATGCCTTGCTCTATAAATACGAAATGGATTTTGCCAAGGTGGCTAGAATTTTCGATGATCGCCGCGTGGCCGCCCGCTGGGAGCATGCCGCCAATTTGCGTCAGGCAGCAATGAATGATCTGATGTGGGACAATTTGCGCGGGCTGTACTTCGACTACAATTACGTCAAGGAAAAGCGCGGCAGCGTGCAGTCGTTAGCAGCCTTTTTCCCGCTATGGGCGGGCCTCGCCGACGAAGCGCAGGCCAAAGCGCTCGTCAAATCGCTTCGGCGCTTCGAGAATAAGGGCGGCCTGGCCACAACGGATTCACAGCCGCTTAGCAAATACGTTGGTGGCGCGATGCCGACGCAGTGGGCCTACCCGAACGGCTGGGCGCCGCTGCACTTTATTGTCGTCGAGGGCTTAAAACGCTACGGCTACCACGAGGATGCCCGCCGGATTGCCACGAAATGGCTCAAGACCAACCTCAGCTGGTTCGAAAAAAACGGTGTATTTCTTGAAAAATATAACGTCGTCAACCCTGACAAGCCGCCGATCAAAGGCGTTTACCCGAGCCAGACCGGCTTCGGCTGGACGAACTCCATATTCGAGCGCTTCTGCCAGGACTTCGTCGATAAGCCACTAGCTTAATCTGTTATAATCTCAATTTGTACGGAGCGAGGGATCGTAACTCAGTGGCTAGAGTGCTTGCATCACACGCAAGAAGTCGGGGGTTCAAATCCCTCCGGTCCCACCAATAAATTATGGCAAACGAAAGAGATGACAAACCATCGGTTTCCCGCCTGAACTGGCTGCGGGCAGCGGTGCTTGGTGCCAACGACGGGCTGGTGTCAGTGTCGTCGATTGTACTAGGTGTCGGCGGCGCGGGTGTTGGCCGCGGGACGATTTTTACTGCCGGTCTCGCCGGGCTCGTGGCCGGCGCGCTGTCGATGGCGGTTGGCGAATATGTCAGTGTCTCGAGTCAGCGTGATAGCGAGCGTGCCTTCATTGCTAGGGAGAAGAAGAGCTTGCGCGATCATCCGGCCGAGGAGCTTGCGGAGCTAGCCAAAATTTATGAAGAAAAGGGCCTAAGCACCAAAACCGCCGCTCAAGTCGCCAAAGAATTAACGGCTTTAGACCCGGTGACGGCTCACCTCGATGCCGAGCTGAACCTCGACGAAGATGACTTGAACAACCCGACGCAAGCGGCGATTGCTTCGCTGATTTCGTTTAGTATCGGCGGCTTCGTGCCGTTAATCGTTGTGCTAGCAGTGGGCGCTTCTTTCCGGCTGGCGGCCACCTTCTTCGCAGTTTTACTAGCACTAGTGCTTACTGGCTACTTGAGCGCCGCAGTTGGCGGTGCGGCCAAGAAACGCGCTGTTATCAGGGTGGTCGTTGGTGGCGCAATTGCTATGTTGGTCACGTATGGCATTGGTGCGCTCTTCGGCACCGCCGTCGGCTAGAATTGCCAGTAAGCAGCTGAGCTTGTAAAATCATTGCTAGATTCCGGGGGTGTTAGCTTAGTTGGTAAAGCGCGGCATTCGCATTGCCGAGACCAGGAGTTCGAATCTCCTACACTCCACCAAGTCTGTTAAAATAGTCGTAGCCTAGAGGGGTAGCTGGGCTCCGACGCGGCGCTTTAGCTCAGTTGGTAGAGCAGAGGCCTGAAGAGCCTTGTGTCCCCAGTTCGAGTCTGGGAGGCGCCACCAAATAATATTCAGCATTCCCGTTGTAATTTAAATTTTTCCCAGAAATCGTGAGCCAGGTCACGGTCGTGACTGGTCCAGCCGCTACAATTAGGAAGCTATTAAAAAGGGAGGAATACGTGAATCACGTACACACTTTAAAGAGAAGAACTAAGCATACAATTTCAAGCGCCGCGGCCCTAGTGTCAGCCGGAGCGCTGACAGTTGGCGCATTGGCGTTTAGCCTGGCTGCGCCTATGGCTGCCCACGCGGCGGGTTCGACGGTAACCGTTACGCCGGCCAACAGTCAGGGCTGGTATACACAGGACGGCGCGCCGACTTACGTTAACGGGCCATCTGGCGCGGACGGATCAGGATCGCTCATGTTCCAGACAACTAGTTTAAACTCAAGCAAAGAAAATTACTTCCATACTACCAATACGCCGCTTGCTGACGTCAACAATCTGGGCTATATGCTCGACGTTACTGCCGGTGTGCCGGCTAGCTATCAATTGCAAGTTGTAGGTGCTACGGCCCCCGACGGTACAGGCACTGTTCCATTTACATCTTTGGTATGGGAGCCTGCCTATAATGGCCAGGTAAATGGTCCTAACGGCGGATTCGTGACCGAATCAAACCTTGAAAACGGCACATGGTGGAGTACTCACCCTATAGCCGGAGATCCGTTAGGCAATAATGGTTTTGTGCCACTGAGTCAGATCATTGCGGCCAATCCCGGCGCGACAGTGGTGAACTACGGTATTAATGTCGGCAGCGGAACCCCGAACGCCACGAGCTACGTGGATGACGTCGGCTTTAACGGGACAACTTACAACTTCGAGGTGACCAATCAGCCAACCAACAAAGATCAGTGTAAGGATGGCGGTTACGCTAATTTGACTGACGCCAGCGGCAACGGCTTCCAAAACCAAGGCCAGTGCGTTTCCTATGCCAACCACAACAATGGGATGGGTGCTGACGATCAACACGCCGAAATGCACTAAAAATTCCAAAAACTCGATTAAGTGTGCGGACCAAAAGCCCGCGCACTTTGCTTTTTATCGGTGTTTTACTACAATTTTTCAGCAATGTTAACTAGACGCGCGGGTGTAGCTTAGTTGTTAGAGCAGAGGCCTGAAGAGCCTTGTGTTCCCAGTTAAAGCCTGGGAGGAGCCGCCACTATTCTTCTGGATGCCTGTCTAGATCTTCACGGGTTTCAGTCTCGGTCGGCCGCCTGCGCCGGTTACCCACACCAAAGAGGCTGGCCAATATAGTAATGATGAACAAAATGACACCGATAATAAACAAATAGAATAGACCTGTGACGACGAAACCAATAATCCCCAGCACTACACAGATTAGAAAGATGAATAAAACGACACCTACCACTTGGCCCCCTGATTTACATTGGTAATATAGAACATAATTACTTAAGTTTCTGTAACTATTGTCGCTTTTATCGCATTATCAGTTTTGGCCAAGCGCAGATTTTACGCTATAATTTCCTTCGCTGACCGAGCAGGTGTAGCTCAAGTTGTTCAGAGTGAGAAATGCCCGGAGGCATTTCGCAAGGAAATGTTCCGATGCCAGCTTGCTGGCAATCGCGAACTTTCGGGGTCGCGAGACGTGACCTACCTTGCCAGGCCAAGGAAGCGAAAACTCTAGTTTGGGCAGCGCCAGTACTTTACAATTTACCAACACGCGGGTGTAGCTCAGTTGTTTAGAGCGCTTCCTTGCCAAGGAAGAGGTCGAGAGTTAGAGTCTCTTCACCCGCACCAGTTTTTACTTTCTGAGTCGTTTGGCTCCTTTTTGTTTAATTCTTGTATGGCTGCAGAGATATCGCAGAAGTTTTATCGCAGGTATGTAATTACCCTATTAACTATAGGCGTGATACTGCTAGCTATACTGGTAGGTGGGCTGTGGTATGGGTCGCTCCGTGCCGAGCACGCCGCAGCAGCTGCCGCCCAAAAGGTTAACGGGCTGAATAATCAAATCAAGGATATTAATAATAATCTTCAGCAGGTAAAAAATATCAATAAGGGAATACAAAATCTCAACAGTAATGTAGAGCAGCTCAACAAGGAGCTGCGCGGTAGCGCCTCCGCCACTAGTTTTTAGTCATACACTCATTATTGGCTATTTGATTAAGTAAAAGCAGGGGCATAAAATTTGAATTGCGATAAATTGTAATTTCAAAAAGGACAATATGCGAAAACATCTCACAAAGCTCGGTCTAGCCAGCTCAGTTTTAGCGCTAGCGTTGGCAGGCCCCTCAATAGCTCTCGCGCTGCCACCTCACGCCAGTGTTCGTGCGCAAGCGGCTAACACAAATGCGTCAATCAACGATGGCTCAAGCGGAGCCAGCTTGAACCAGCCAACAACTGGTCAAACCCACCTGGCAGCGGCTAAACTCAGAGCTTGCCAGAACCGCGAAGCGGCAATCAACAATATCATGAGCCGTATAGACACCCGCGCCCAGAACCAGCTCACCTTATTTGGCACTATCGCCGCCAGAGTGGAGAACTTCTACACTAGTAAAAGTAAGAGCATCAGTAACTATGACCAGCTGTTAGCTGCCATTACTTTGGCAAAAAGCCAAGCCGAGACAGACCTCAGTACGATGGAGGCTAATAGCTCTTTCAGCTGTACTGCCAACAATCCAAAAGGTATGGTAACGGCCTTCCAGGGCTACCTCAAGACCGAAATCAATGACCTGCAGAGCTACCGTACATCTGTGAAGAACCTTATCGTAGCCGTAGCTCAGGCTAATGGCGTAACTGTTTCTGATCAATCCAACGCACAGGGAGGACAGCAATAATGAAAAAGCAATCACAAGCCGGTTTTGCCATCATCGAATTAGTGGGCGTAGTGGTAGTTATAGCTGCCATTGTGGCCGCTGGGTATTTTGCCTGGCATAACCACAATCAGAAGAGTCCGAACACGACAAGCCCCAACACGCCGACATCTTCAAACTACCAGTCGCCACCGACCACGACACCAGCCGCGCCGCAGGTTAATAGCACTTCTGACCTCAACAGCGCTATGCAGGCACTTAACCAGACTAACGTAACGGCAGGCAACACCGACAGCGGCCAGCTCAGCACGCAAGCATCTGATTTTTAGTTTTACCAGCTATCATATAGTGCAAGATCAGCTGGCCTAAAAGGTGCTGGATTTTGCCTTCGATATCCGTAAGGCCGCCGGTAAATTGCCAGAAGTGAAGCTTAGCCTCACGTGTACCGTCATGCTCGAGGTCTACCTGGCCAGTATCGGATGCTGCTGGCGGTGGTGGCTGGAAATCTGAGCTAAGCAGTACAGCTACGAATCCTGCTATGTCTTCCACCGTGTATTCGATACTGAGCTGCTCGAAAAGTACAGCTACCAGTTCGTCCAGCTCCGCCTGTACTGTCTCTATGACTTCAGGTTCCACCTCATCATCCCCCACGAGCGCTGTCATAACATCCAGCTTAGTAACAATATTTGAAAGGACTAGGGCGGTAGCCTGCTTATCTTCACCATCGAGTTCTACTAGACATCTGGCTACCGTTACTGCTATGGCGGGCAAGGCTTCGATTTCTGATTCTTCGCTGGTGCTCAGCTCTGTAGCGTCGATAGTTGCTGGCTTATCCTCAAATTCCGTTGTCACTTGTTTATTGGACGAGACGATCAATAACTGTAATGTCTGGCTGAATTCTTCATAGATTTGCAGAGGTTCTTTACCTACTTCGTCGGCCCAGCGGGGAGACTCAATGTGCTCAATATCTGGTACTATCTCGACTAATTTTGAGCTGCTGGGTGAAGGCTCGATTGTTACCGGCTCTATTTCTGAGGGCTCATTTATCCGTATGGCTTCTTCTTGTTCGGGTTCTAAGCGCTCCTTATCATGGCTTACCGATGCATTAGGTTGTACGGTATCAATGGCACTTACGGTTTTTGGCTCAACCTGCTCCTGTTTCACGGCAAACCGCTTCTCATGCTGTATGGGTCGTTCCGGCTCAGCTGGTGCGACAACCCTTTTGGGTCTAGATGTATCTAGTTTATCTGGCTCAGATACGGTCTTGGCGGGTCCTTCAATCGCTGAGACTTCATGAACAGCTATTTCTTGGCTGTCTTTGGGGTGAATTACTTCCTCCGCTGGTATCGTTCTGGCCCGTAGGATTTCCGCTTTTTCTATTGGCCGCGTCTTGCTTGGTTCGACAGATTTATTGGGTTTCTCAGACTTTGCGCCTGGCTCCGTCTGTTCCAGTGGTTCTGGCTTGCCTTCAGCTTTTTCGGTCATCTTTGCTTGTCCGATTGCGGCTATCTCAAGCAATAGATTAGCGGCCTCGGGGTCTTTCGTAGCAAGCTTACCAAGTACGGGGCAGAGCTTAATGGCCTCATCTCGGTTTGCGGCGTGTTCAACGGTGCCGTCTTGACGGGTGTATTCATAGCTTTGGGCCGCTGTTTGCGCGGCTTCGTTATCTAATAGTGCGGTAATTTCAGGTTCTAAAGGTGGTACGATAACTTCCTCGGCCATACCGCCAGGCGATGGGGTTACAACAGCTTCCTGAAGTGGCATTTATACGTAGCCCACCTGCATTTGCCCTTAACCTTCTAATGTAATGCCTAAAAGTTGGGCTACCTGTGTTCGCAAAGTATTACGAACTGGCTCATACCGAGGGTCATCGGGGCTAAGGCTTTTAAGCCCTATGAAAGCCGGACGTGCGAATTTAGCACAACGCTCGTCTTCCAAAAAATCGCGAACAACCATTGGTGTTCCGTCCTTACGTGTGATAGTTTGGTCTGCAAATTGTCCAAAATCAATCAGCCGTAAGTATTCTTCACCCTCATGTTCCGGCTCTGCGCCAGATGTTTCATATCCCATATATTTAGATAATAGACCGTTAGTAGTGTTGGTGCAATGCGCGCAGGAGTACCTAAATAAGTTGGGCTTTGCCGTGGCTTACCGAGAGGGCTTGGGTCTCGGTGAGGGCGTAGACGACAGTGCCGGCCTCATCTGGTTGGTAAGTCGCGCTGTCGCTGGCGACACTTTCTAGCACCATTTTGGTCACTCGCGCCAGTGGGTCCTTAATGTCCCAATCACTTTGTTCGCCTCTAGCGTGTACGACCACATCGGCTTCGATTAAGTTTAGACCTGGTACGCCCAGCAGCGCGGGATCTGGGCAAGTATCAGCTGGTTCCAGCGAGGCTGGTTTGACGGTTTTTCCTGCGATAATACTGCCGGCGCTCTCGCCTACATAGGGCAGCCCGTCTGCTATGGCTTCTTGAATGAGCGCGCTGCACCGACCAAGGTACCGGATGGTTTGGTAAGTATTGCCGCCAGGTATCAGTAGCAGGTCAGCACTGCTTAGAGCCCGGCGGGTTTCAGCCGGACTTTTGCTACCGATAGTCTCTGTCGAGATAGTGGCTCTTTTGCCGAGGCACCAACGTAAATACCGGCGAGACCACAAGCGCGCGGCCAGGCTCTCGGCCTGATGTTCGACTTGTGCCGATAGGCCGACCTGGCTAAACTCATCAAATGGCTGCCAACCGTCAGCCAATCTCAATACGTTGATCTTTGAAGTGTTGCCCGCGATGCGACCCATAGCTAATAGGCGCTCCTTCATGGCATCCGTGGTGGTGCCACCAGAGGTCAGTAGCAACTCGGCGCGTGAGCTTATAACGGGAACTTGCTTCATAACTAACTATTATTTTAACACATCTAGCCTCTGTTGGCAATATATCTGTTGTTAACGTTTGAGCCAGCGCTTACGCGATTCGTAGCCGACGATAGCGAAGGCGTAAAAGAAAATGTCGGCGCTGAATTTTCCGGCCAGAAACCCGACCGGGTAGGGGTGGACGTAGTGCGGTAGCAGGTACATCAGGTAGGGGCGGATTATAAAATTGTCGAAAATTTCCGCCGGCAGAAACTCCACGAGCAGGTTGGTACTGGCCGCGCCAATGGCGAGCGAAATACGCTTCCACAAGCTAAGTTCGCGGTAGCGTCGACCATTTGATAGCAGCTCCAGAATGATGAAATAGCCATAAAAGCCGACGCCCTCGCAGAACCAGCCGGCTGCCGTCGCGCCGACATAGTTACCGCTGTTTGCAAAAGCTATCCAGGCGCCAGTTAGGGCGGTCGCCGTGCCTAGGACTTCGGCCGGAATGTAGCGCCTGAGCCATTCTCGGCGCTTGGCCCGGAATTCTGCTGTGGCCATTTCGTTAGTATAAATGAAACTAGGCTATTATGGATTTATGAAGTTAGCGGCAGGGTTGTTACTTTACAGAATGACCGGTGGTGAGCTAGAGCTGCTGCTGGTACATCCAGGTGGCCCGTTTTACGCTAAGAAAGATGACGGCGTCTGGTCGATTCCAAAGGGTGAAATTGATGAAGATGAAGATTTACTAGCGGCGGCAAAGCGTGAATTTGAGGAAGAACTCGGCAGTCCGGCGCCTAGTGGTAAGCTGTTAGAGCTAGGCGAGGTTAAGCAATCCGGCAAGGCTAACCACATCTGGGCACTCGAGGCGGACTTCGACGCTAGCACGGTTGCGAGTAATAATTTCGAAATGGAATGGCCGCCAAAATCCGGCCAGCTTCAGCAATTTCCAGAGGTCGACCGCGCTAGTTGGTTTAATGCTAGTGTGGCTCGGACGAAGCTACGCTCGGCGCAAGTTATCTTTATCGACCGTTTGGAAAAAGCGCTCAGCCTACTCGCTAGCGAGCCCAGTGATGAAAACCAGCAGACCAGCCTTATCTAATTTAAGGGCGTTTGTACTTTATAACAGCAACGCCGGGCCTTTGTTTGCTACAATACGCTGATGCTGCGATGTACGCCTTTTCTGCTTTTTGATGGAAATTGCGCCGAAGCGATGACTTTTTACCAGGAATGTCTGGGCGGCGAACTTACCCTGACCAAGCTTGGCGATACGCCTATGAAAGACACGTTGCCGGCAGAGAAGCACGATCGCATTATTAACGCGCACCTAAAAAGCGGCGAGATAGAAATCTCCGCCACAGATTGGATGGCTTCGCCGGAATTTGATCCGGTAGGGGGCAATACATTCGCCATTTTTGTCACAGGGGAATCTTACAGTGAACTAAAACCGGCCTTCGACAAGCTAAAGGACGGCGACAACAACACCAGATTGCAAGAATTGCACGAAATGCCATTCGGAATCTACGGACAGTTTTACGACAAGTATGGCGTACAGTGGATATTTAGGGGCGCCAAAGCGACTTAAGCAGAGAGGGAGTAAAAGTATGCGAAAACTCATTATGTGGAACGTGATTTCGCTCGATGGCTACTTCGAGGGCAGGCAGGCGTGGGATCTGGACTTTCATCAGACCGTCTTTGGCGAAGAGCTCCAAGATTTCAGTATTGAGCAGCTGAAGACCGCAGACACGCTCGTGTTCGGCGGCAAAACGTACAAAGGTATGTTTGATTATTGGACCTCCGGCGAAGCTGCGGGCGACGCCGTGACGCCGTTCATGAACGATCTGCCGAAAATTGTCTGTTCGACCAGTTTTGAGGCGGCCGAGTGGAACAATACGACGCTCGTGCGTGATGGGGTAGCTGAAATACCGGAGCTAAAACAAGGAGGCAACGGCAATATGTTCGTCTTCGGGAGCGGCAACCTGGCGGAATCGCTTATGAAAGCCGACCTATTCGATGAATACCGTTTGTGCGTCGCACCGGTATTTTTGGGCGAGGGCCGACGACTGTTTAATGAAGGTTTGCCATACCAAAAGCTGGAGCTGCGTGAGGAACGAACGTTAAAAACCGGCGGAGTTATCTTAATGTATGGTGTAAAGTAGCAATATGCGGAAAATAATCGTCCTGGAATTCATTACTCTAGATGGGGTTATGCAGGCGCCGGGCGGGCCCGAGGAAGACCCATCGGAGAAGTTCGAGTTCGGTGGCTGGCAGGCACCCTACGACGATGAAGCAGCTGGAGAAGTGGCAGAGAAGGAACTGAAGCAATCCGTTGAATACCTATTGGGCAGGAAAACATTCGAAATTTTTGCCAGTTATTGGCCCAAGCATGCTGATTTCTGGCCAGGAATTAACAATAATATGAAATACGTGCTTTCCACTACTCTTGCAAAGACAGGCTGGCAAAACACAACATTCATCAAAAGCGTGGAGGACATCAAACGAATCAAAGCCTCGGCTGGTCCCGATTTGCAGGTGTGGGGTAGTAGTAAAGTTGCACAGCTACTATTTGAACACGATTTGGTAGATGAGCTGCGGCTGATGACCTATCCGGTTGTGCTGGGCCAAGGTAAGAAGCTATTCGCCGATGGCGCGGTACCTAGAGCGTTTAAGTTGGTTGAGAATCACATCGGAAAAACTGGGGTAATCATCGCCCGCTACAAGCGCGCTGGCGAAGTCAAAACCGGCACCGTCGGCGAATAAAGCTAGGCAAAATTTAGGCCTTTCTGCTATAATGGCCGAAGTTATTCAATAACAAAAATGAATCACGCTAGCTCGTATAATCTACATCTGCGCCGGCGCTCAAGGCGGTCGCTCAAAAACGACATTAATGCCATCCTGTCTGACTGGCAGCGGCCTGGCCAAGTAAGCTTGCTCGGTGCCAGCGCGCTGGCCGGCACAACCAGGCTTATCGACGCTAGGACTCGCCGGATTTACTACGCTCGCTCGGCTTGGATTTGTGCCGCAGTGTTAGCACTAGTGGTTGTCATTGGTTGGCTGGGCCATATGACGAACATTTTTGGCAACTAGCGCTTTTAAGCGCCTTTTTATGTTGATCCGATATCAATAAGAATTGTCACATACACAAGCTCTGCCTATCCATAGAATGGTAGGGTTTTGGTAAAAAAGGAGGGGAGCTTATGGAAATTGGCGATAAACTTTATGGTGGCATAACTTCGTCGTTTAAGACCGGTCTGCGTCTGGGCCAGGTAGTCGTTTCAGGTGCTCGGTTAAGTACTTCTGCGGCGCAGGCCGCGGCTCAGAAAGTCGGGCGCGCTAACAAGAATGAAGAGCTAGGTGGCCCTGTGACTGAGCTGTATGCCTGGGAAGCCGCAATTGCGCAATCAGCACCTGTGCTAGAAAAGCACCTGCCGCTGGCGCTCGAACTGGGGCGCTGGTGGATGCAGATTGCTCGCCACGCTGATAGTTATAGTGGTAAACCACCAAAATCTGACAGGGGCCTGGTAGAGGATTACGCTTGGGTGCTCTTGCAGGCCGGCTTGCCAGAAAGAGTCATCCAGCCGGTGGTGAGCAGTATGTATGAGGAAACCGAAGAGCAGCCGTTTGATATAGACAGAAGGGAATTTGGCCGGATTACGCTAGCTTCTACGACTCGCCAGGCGGAAAATAAGTAGGTTTCTGCCTTCGCGGGAATGACAGATAAAACGTAAACGGGTAGAATATATTCCGATGAGCAATTTTTACATTACGACCGCCATCGTTTATACGAATGGCGAGCCGCACCTTGGCTTCGCCTGGGAAGTGCTAATGGCTGATGTGCTAGCGCGCTATCACCGCCAGCAGGGGGATAATGTTCTTTTTAGCACCGGTACCGACGAGCACGGTAGCAAAATCGCCGCCGCAGCCGCAAAAGCCGGCCAGCAGCCAGAGGAATTTACAAATCAAATCAGTCAAAAATTTCGCGACCTAACTAAGTTATTAAACGTCTCCAATGACCGCTTTATCAGGACGACCGATAAGGGGCACGAGCAACGGGCTGGACTGATCTGGAAGCAGCTAGAAAAAGACATCTATAAGGCTAAATATATCGGCTGGTACGACGTCAAACAGGAGGAATTCGTGCCGGAAAATCGAGCTGATCCGGAGCGGATGAAGCCCGACCACCCGCAGGCCTATCAGAAGCTGGAGGAAGAAAACTACTTCTTTAAACTTTCGAGCTACACCGACCGCATTCGTGATGCTATAGAGAAAAATGAACTAAAAATCTTGCCCGAGACCCGTCGTAACGAAATTCTAAGCTTGCTAAAAGACGGGTTAGAAGATATCAGCGTCAGTCGGCCGAAGGATAAGCTGGCCTGGGGTATTCCGGTGCCAGGCGATGACAAACAAGTGATGTATGTTTGGGTCGAGGCGCTGATGAACTATTTGACGGTGTTGGGCTATCCGGAGCACGACGATTTCAAGCATTTCTGGCCGGCGAATGTACAGGTTATTGGTAAGGATATTATCAGGTTTCACGCCGCGATTTGGCCGGCACTATTGATGAGCCTCGGCCTAGCCTTACCGAAGAAGCTCTACGTCCACGGCTTTATTAACGTCGAGGGCAAGGCGATGAGCAAATCGCTTGGTACCGGTATCAATCCTAACGAAGTTGTGGCGAAGCACGGCGTCGATGCCGCCCGTTATTATTTGTTGCGCCACTTGTCGAGTACGAGTGATGCGGACTTTAGTTGGGACAATTTCGAAGCCAGCTACAACGACGAGCTGGCCGACCAGCTTGGCAACGCCGTCCAGCGTACGCTAGCGATGGTTCAGAAGTATCAAAACGGGCTAATCGGCGACATTCCAGATGGCGAGCACGACACGACAGCCTACGCGGAGGCACTGGCGGCTTGTCACTTCGACAGAGCGCTCGACGAAGTTTTTGAGCAAGTTAAAGGGCTAAACCAGTACATTGACGAGGAAAAGCCCTGGGCGCTCGCTAAGGCGGGTGACGAAGATCATTTGCGCGAAGTCCTGGCCTACCAAGCTAGCTGTCTGCTGGAGATTGCCGACCTCTTGGTGCCCTTTTTGCCCGAGACGGCAGCTAAGATTACGGCTATTTTCAAAGAAGGCTTCATCCGCGCCCCCGAAACCACCCTATTCCCCAAGGCCGAAGCCAGAGACTAACCTCTTAGTTTTTTGCTATAATTTCTGCAGCCCTGCTAGCCGTCAGGCTCGCCCAAAATTCCAATCCAAGGAGCGCTAGCGACTGAATGGAATTTTGAGAGGACGACCGTAGCCGCTAGAGCGAAGCTTTTGCTGTCCAAGCAAAACGAGCTAGGCGCGTACGGAAGGACGAGGGGTATTAGCTCAGTTGGCTAGAGCGCTTCAATGGCATTGAAGAGGTCGAGGGTTCGAGTCCCTCATACTCCACCAGTTCTTTGACGGAATGGAATTATTAGTCTATACTATGACTAGAGCACATTGTCAGGGTCGGGCAAGTAGAATAGAGTTATGGAAGAGATAGACAAACGGGCCGAGCAGCCGGTGCAACAAGAGGGTAAAATCTGTCACCTTATGAAGTACGTCGCCAGGGGTTGCTTGGCAGCATAGCGGCGAATATTTAGATAATCCGGGATGCCGAGGCATCTATTAGTGCGGCCGTCAGTGAAGCACGTGACCTAAGAGTGACATGGCGGGAAATTGGACGCGCTGCCGGACTTAGTGAAGGTGCCGCTCATCGGCATTGGGATCCTGCAGGGCGAGAAAAGAACCGAGAAATTGCTCGCCGCCAGTGGCGGCGACTAACAAACCAGAGCCAGCCCCCACAAGAATAGCGATCACTCAGCTACAATGGGGTTATGGAATTTGTTGATACGCATTGCCATACGCACGAAATGGTGCGGCGAGTGACGCCAGTGTACGACAAATGGCATGGCGATGGCATTGAACGGACGCCTGAAGATGTGATAAAAGCAGCGCATGAAGTCGGAGTGGGTCGCATGCTCTGCGTCGGTACGACTTACGAGGATAGTCAACTGGCGATTGAATTCGTGAAAAACAGGGAAAATATGTGGGCGAGCATCGGCATTCATCCACACGAAGCCGAAACTGCCCTCGCAGAAGGCCATCTGGACGCATTTAGGGGCCTAGTGGGCTCTCCTAAGGTGATAGCCGTGGGTGAATGCGGTCTAGATTACTTCTATAATCATTCCTCAAAAGAAGCCCAAATTGCCGTGCTAAAAGCCCAAATTGAACTGGCATTGGCGCACAGTTTGCCGCTGATTTTTCACGTCCGCGAAGCTTTTGACGATTTTTGGCCAATTTTTGAGCAATATGACGGCATCCGTGGCGTGCTGCACAGCTTTACCGACAGTCAGGCCAACCTCAAAAAGGCCCTAGCGCACGGGCTATTTATAGGTGTAAATGGCATCGCTACGTTCGCCAAGAGAGAAGAACAGCTGGCGATGTACCGAAGTATTCCGCTAGCTAATTTGTTGCTCGAAACGGATGCCCCCTTCTTGACACCGGTACCACACCGTGGTACTATAAATGAGCCAAAATATACACGAGTGGTCGCGGAGTTTCTGGCAGATCTCAGAAATGAATCGCTGGAACAGCTAGCCGAACAGACTAGCGAGAGCGCCCGCCAACTATTTAGGATTTAGTTATGGGAAAAGTTATAGACTTGCTATCATTTTTTGAGACGGCCAAAAACCGGCCGCGCGTGTCGCCGGAAGCGGCTAGCGCCATTATGGAACGCGTGCTGGAGATCGACACCAGTGCCGAGCATATCAAAGGAGAGCTAGGCCGCCTTATTCCGCAGCCACCAGTAGCGCCCGCGGTTCAGCCGGAAGCAGTCGAAACGCCATTGAGCGAGACACACGCTAGTGAAGTGGCCGATTTGGCAACTGAGCGTGCCCGCCGCGCCGTCGAAAACGCCCATCTGTTCGGCGCCATGGAGGATTATGATCAAGCTGCTTAACGGTCTATCGGCCGCCAGCGCCCAAAAAAAGCGCGATCAGCTCAAAAATTCTCTGATCCGCTATGAAGCCAAACTCGGCAGCGAACTGTTTGGCCCAACCCCGTCTGGGCACGAGCGCCAGTTTTTCTGCCTGGATGAGCGTACTTGGGTTTGGTACGAAGCTTGGACTGACGCCGCTGGCCACCACCACGCGACCACGACGCGTTATATTGTCCGGCCGAGAAACGGCGTTGTTAAGACAACTGGCGATGGCAATTATTACCGACTGTCGGAAGATGAAGCTCGCCACCTCTATCAAGCTATCGACGCCTATCAGAAGAAAGTTCATACTGCCTACGATAAAATTCTCTCCTCGGCGAGTGCTTAAGCTACCACTGGTATAATTTCTGCTAAGTGGAAGAGATTTATCTAGATTTTGCAGCCGCCACGCCAGTTGCTAGTGAAGTACTAGCGGCAATGGCGCCGTTTTGGAGCGAGGATTTCTATAATCCGTCGGCGAGCTATCTAGCGGCGAGAGGTGTCCGCGAAACGCTCGAATCGGCTCGCGCTAGCGTCGCTAGCGTGCTTGGTGCCAAGAGTAGTGAGGTTATTTTTACAGCCGGCGCCACTGAAGCTAATAATTTAGCAATCCACGGTGTAATGCGCCAGTTTCCCGGGGCTAATTGTGTTGTTAGCGCTATCGAGCACGAGTCGGTACTAGCACCAGCGAATGAATGCGATTGTCGACTAGCTACTGTTGCCACCGATGGCCGGATTGATCTAGCTAAACTAGCTGAGTTAATTGATAAAAATACAGCGCTGGTCGCTGTAATGTATGCCAACAACGAAATTGGTACGATTCAGCCGCTAAAAGAGGTGGCTAAGCTGGTGACTAAGGAGCGAACAGCCCGAGCGGCGAGTGGTAATAAGTTGCCAATTTACCTCTTGACCGATGCGGCGCAGGCGGCGAATTATCTGGATTTGCACGTTAGCCGGCTGGGTGTCGATTTGATGAGCCTCAACGGTGGCAAAATTTATGGGCCGAAGCAGTCTGGGTGTTTATTTGTCAAAACCGGTGTTAAGCTTCTGCCGCTGATTTCTGGCGGCGGCCAAGAAAATAATCTGCGCAGCGGCACAGAAAATGTCGCCGCCAGTGTTGGACTAGCCAAAGCACTAGAGCTAGCGCAGGAAGTGCGAGCCAGCGAAAGCAAGCGGCTAGCGGAATTGCAAAACTATTTCTTTAGTCAGTTAGCGAAGTTGATCCCGGACGCCAGTGTCAATGGTAGCTTAAAACATCGATTGCCGAATAATTTGCATATTACCTTACCCGGACAGGATAATGAGCGGCTAATTTTTGCCCTAGACGCGGCTGGAATTATGGTTGCGGCTGGCAGCGCCTGCTCCGCCAGCGGCGAAGAGTCTTCGCACGTACTCACGGCGATTGGCTTGGGTGATGCTAGCGCTCGGGCCAGCTTACGCCTGACGATGGGTCGAACCACGACCAAAGCCCAGTTGGACGAATGCCTAAAAAGCTTGTGCCGCCTGGCTTAAGCGGTATAATTCTAGATAAATTATGCAAAAACTAAAAAGTTACTTGAAAGTTACTTGGCTACTAGTCTTCTTGCTAGGCTTAATGTCGGCTTTACCGGTGGGCAGTGCGGTCGCCGCCGGATCGAATTCTAGCTCTCAGCCGACTGTTACCCAGGCCTATGCAACCAAGCAGCCACTTGAAGTAGGGATGATCGTCGGGTTAGACCCGAATCATCCGACAGAGGTTGAGCCGCTGACTAGTCAACACATTCAGCAAATGCAGGGCGTGGTCGTCCCGGCCAGCGCCGCGCCGGTAACAATTTCGTCGCAAACGGCAGCAAACCAAGTATTTGTAGCGACGCTAGGCCGCTATGACGTACTGGTATCTGACCAAAACGGGCCGATCAACACCGGTGATTACATTACGATAAGTTCGCTCGCGGGAATTGGAATGAAAGCCAGCTCGTCCAGCCAGCTGGTCGTCGGCAAGGCGGCCGGTGGCTTCGATGGCAAGGATAACGTGCTCGGCAATGACCATTTCAGCGGCCAAAATGTCAATATTGGCTTGGTGCCGGTCGACCTTGGCATTGCACATAACCCGATTGCTGGCGCCAGCAATCAACTGGTCGGGTTCACTTTTTTGCAGCAGGTGGCCCACGCCATCACCGGCAAAGATTCCAGCCCCCCACGAATTTACGCGGCGCTGGCAATTTTTGTGATTATCGCACTCATTGCCGCGGCCGTGCTGTACTCTGGTGTTCGCGGCGGAATGGTAGCAACTGGGCGCAATCCGCTGGCTAAAGCCGCGATTAACCGTAGCCTGTTCGAAGTGGTGATGGCGGCAGTGGTGATTTTCGCAATTGGCATCGGTGCGATATACTTAATCCTGAAATTATAGAGTGAAAAGGGTGGGCAAGCAGTGGCCTTTTTTATAAAGAAAAATCCGGCAAGCAAAAATCCTACAGTCAAGAAGTCGGCTGATAAAAACAAATCCCTAGAAATGGCGGCCGATGAAACGGTCGAGCACATTTTTGACGATAAATTCCGCGAGGAACTCAGGAATCGCGGGCGGCTGCATTTTGAGAAGATCATCGGTGAAAACGCGATGTTTTTGCAGCAGGATCTAAGGCTGACAACTAGCCAGCTGAACGATTTTATGAAGAGCGAGATTACGAAGAAGCTGCAAGAGGAGTTTGCTAAGTATGAGCAATCAATCGGCGATGCCAAGCAGCTCGCGGTCGAGTCGATCGAGAAGACTAACCAAGCGATCGAACAGCAACGTGAACTATTGAAAAGTCAGATGGAGCAGCAGGCTTCCCTGCAGCAACAACGGCTACTGAAGAATTTTTCTGAACAAATGGCCGACATCGTCAATCATTACATCTTGCAAACGATCGGTGACCAGATTGATTTGTCAGACCAGTTGGAATACATTCTCGCCGAGCTGGAAGCGAATAAGCAGGCTATTCTAGCCGACATTAACAGAGGTACCTAGCAATAATGGCGGCTGAGACAAAAATTGTTTTGCCGATTGGGTTGATTTCGCCGGCCGATGTGCGGCGGCTCCGGCGTAGCGCTAACGATCTGGCTGATTATTTGCGTCAGCTCGAGCTAAAAAACAGCGACGGGCCGCTACCCAAGCCGCGGGCGGGCCTTCTGGCTGAGTTTGCGAGTGCCAACAAATTAGATCTGGCGAGTGTAGCTGGCTGCCAGCGAGCGGCTACACTACTCACAGAGTTATCCGAGCTAGCGCCAATTATACATATAAGTTTTGCTGACGAGCCGTCTAGCGGTGCCCTGCAAAAAATTCTAGGGTGGTTTAGACAAAATATTCATCCGTTCATTTTGATTAATGTGGGTTTGCAGCCCAGTGTTGGGGCCGGCTGTTATTTGCGTACCACGAACCGTTATTTTGATCTCAGCCTGAGAAGGCGCTTGCTGGAGCATCGCGAAGTTTTAGCCGATCGATTGTTGGAGCTGGCTAAAAATGAGTGATAATCGGCACTTCGACAAATTGCTGGCGGCTGGACGGCCGGTAGGTGAAGTTATCGGTGTGAACCTCTTCCTAATCAAAATTCGCGGACTACAACCTGTCAACACCAGGGCGCTGGTTCTGTTTGAGGATGGCAGCAAGGGAATGGTCCAGCAAATCCTAGAAGATAGCGTGACGGTTTTGCACCTGGGAACCAGTGAGCTAAGGGTTGG
>JARIHJ010000100.1 GCA_029288335.1 Candidatus Saccharimonadota bacterium | reverse complement strand
TTAGCACGGGCTAGAGGTGGAGCTAGTTTTTCTCCCGTAGACTGGTAATCGCTAGCCTCTTCGTAGCTGATTTCCTTGGCCTTCTCAACTTTGATTTTTATATCACTAGCGTTGCCCTGGGTATCCTTAGCCGTGATCGTGCCGGTGACCAGCAGAACTTTGTCGGGCTGCCAGAGGCCACTAGTGCTGGCGTAAGTCTTTGGAAAGAGTAACAACTCCAGCTCGCCGGTGGAATCGGCCAACTTTACAAACGCCATTTTCTGGCCGTTCTTCGTCGTAATACTTTTGGCTTCAGTGACATAGCCGCCAACAGTGACAGTTTTGTCGTGATGATTACTAGTCAATCCCGACATTGCGCTAGCTTGCTCAGCTAGCAGCGTTTCATAAGCTTCGAGCGGATGGCTCGATAAGTAAAGTCCGAGCAGTTCGCGTTCCCATTTCAGTTGCTCAGTGGATGAAATTACTGGCACGGTGTCGTCCAGCGCCAGCGTCGCCTTAACCGGCGAATCGTCGAGATTAGCGAACAGGCCAGTCTGACCGGAAAGCTTGTCTTTGTTAGCGCGAGCTGAAAACGCCAGCAAGTTGTCCAAATTTCCTAGCAAAATATGGCGCTCAGCAAATTGGTTGAAGGCACCGGACTTGATCAAACTTTCGATAACGCGCTTATTAATCACACGCGGATTTACTCTAGTCAAAAAGTCGGCCAAACTCGTAAAATGACCGCCAGCTTCGCGGGCGCTAATAATCTCGCTGGCAGCGCCAGCGCCAACGTTCTTGATGGCGTCCAGCCCGAACCTAATCTGGTTTTTGCCGGGAACGACAGCAAATTCGCTGAATGATTCGTTGACGTCCGGGACCAGTACTTCAATGCCCATCTTCTTGCATTCACTAATCTCGATAGCCAGGCGATCGGTGTCGCCATAAGCGCTAGTCATCAGCGCCGCCATATACGCGGCGGGGAAATGTGCTTTTAGGTAAGCGGTTTGGTAGGCGATCAGCGCATAGCAGGTCGCGTGGGCGCGGTTGAACGAATAGTCGGCAAAGGGCTGGATCAGCGCCCAGAGCTTGTCGGCAGCCGCCTGCGTCATCCCCTGGTCGCGGCAACCCTTAATGAAGCGTGGCTCCTCGGCCTTCATAATGTCACGCTTCTTCTTGCCAATGGCTTTCCTGACGAGATCCGCCTCGCCCGGCGTGTAGCCGGCAGCAAGCTGCAGCAGCTGGGTAACCTGCTCCTGAAAAACTATCACACCATAAGTATCCTTTAGTACCGGTTCTAGCGATGGGTGCAAATAAGTCACCGCGTTCGGGTTATTTTTACCCTTAATAAAGTCGGGGAATTCGGCCATCGGACCCGGTCGGTACAGTGCGACGCAAGCGATAATGTCTTCAAACTCGGTTGGCTTCAGTTCCTTCAAATAGCGCTTCATCCCGGCCGATTCAAACTGGAACACACCGGTAGTGTCGGCATCGGCAAACAGTTTGATCGTCGGCTTATCATCAAGCGGAATGTCATTAATGTTAATCCCTTTGCCTTCGACTTTTTTGATAATGCGAAGGGCGTTTTTGATAATCGTCAGGTTCGATAGGCCGAGGAAGTCCATTTTTAGCAGGCCCAGCTCCTCGATCGGGCCCATTGGATATTGAGTAGCAATGACGCCCTTTTGGGCGAGTTCTAACGGGGTGAATTTGACGATATCATCCGGCGCAATAACCACTCCGGCTGCGTGGACACCGTGGCTGCGAACCGTGCCTTCGAGCTGAACTGCAAGATCAAAAACTCTTTTGGCAGTTGGATTCGTCTTGTATTCTCTTTTGAGATCAGCATCGTTTTTCAGTGATTTTTCGAGAGGAATATGACGACCTTGGATAGGCGGCGGGACCATTTTGGAAAATCTGTCAGCTTCGGCGTAAGGCACTTGTAGTACGCGCGCCACATCACGAATCGCATTCCGCGCCGCCATTCGGCCAAAGGTGACAATGTTGGCGACGCGATCCTTACCGTATTTTTTAACGCAATAGTCGATGACTTCATCGCGCCGCGTATCCTGAATGTCGATGTCGATATCGGGCATACTGATACGGTTTGGATTTAAGAATCGTTCGAACATCAAGTCATACTTCATCGGATCAATTTCAGTAATTCTCAACGCGTAACTGACAATTGAACCGGCGGCACTACCGCGACCCGGGCCGAAGATAATTCCCTCGTTTTTGCCCCAGTTGATGAAGTCGGCCACGATTAGGAAGTAGCCGTTGTAGCCCATATCGTCAATAACTTTTAACTCGTACTCGGTGCGGTCGATGATGTTTTTGGGCAAAGTCTTTTTGATAGTGCCTACGTCCAGACTGGCGAGTTTGTGACCTCTGACCTGCCCATAGCGCTCAGCTAAGCCGCGCCACACCAGGTTGTCGAGATGAGATTTTTCATCTTCACCTTTTGGCACCGGAAATTTCGGAATTAAAATTTTACCCAGGTCGATCGTAACATCACAGCGCTCGGCGATTTTGCTCGTGTTGGTGATGACTTCGGGGTGATCTTTGCCCCAGCGCTTGATGATTTCTTTGGGGTCTGTCACGTGAAGTTCAAATTCTTTCAGACTCATCCGCTTTTCGTCAGACAAAAACGAGCCGGTTTGGACACATAACAGTATCTCGTGCGCCGGCTGATCCTCGTGCTTCAAATAGTGGGCGTCGCAAGTGACGACGCAGGGAATGTCTAGCTCGGCGGCTAATTTGAAAAGCTGCTCGTTGATGGCCCGCTGCTCGCTCGAATTGCTCGGGTGCTCCGGGTGGCCGTGGTCCTGGGCTTCCAAGTAATAGCGGTCGCCGAAAATTTGCTTGTACCAGCTGGCGATTTCTTTGGCTTTGTCATACTGGCCCTGTTGCAGACTCTCGCCGAGCTCACTACCCATACAGCCAGACAGCACAATTAGGCCTTCACTGTATTCCTCTAGCGTTTCGTGGTCAATCCGCGGCTTATAATACATTCCGTCGAGGTTAGCGATGGTCGAGAGCCGCATCAAATTTTGATAGCCGATCGCATTCATCGCCAGCAGTATCAAGTGAAAGTTCGGCTTGTCTTTGCCCGGCTCCTTATCGGCTAGCGTGCGCGCCGCAATGTAAGTTTCCATCCCGATAATAGGCTTGACGCCCCCAGCCTTGGCTGTTTTATAAAATTCGATCGTGCCGCTCAAAGTGCCGTGATCAGTTACCGCGACCGAGCCCATCCCCAGCTCTTTGACACGCTCAACTAGCGCTGGTACTTTCGTCAGACCATCCAGTAATGAATACTGCGTATGGTTGTGCAAATGCACATAATCTGAAGCAGTCAGTTTAACGTTTTTGTTAGCTCCCATCGCTAGTTTCATTATACCGCTGTCGACTATATTTGCGCGAGCTCTAAGATTTACAACATAGTAAACTGAGTGTAGTTATCAATATGTACAATTCTTACATATTATGTTATAATTTTAATATGCGAGTACCTGAGCAAAATCTAGCAATAATAGATAGATATAACCCTAAAACGGGCGAATTCGAATTGTTAGTGGGTGTGCAACAGCGTGGGCCATGGCAAAACTGTCTTAATTTCCCGGGCGGCAAAGCAGGGGAAGACGAGTTGCCTTGGGACGCTGTAGCGCGTGAAGTAGCAGAAGAAACTGGCATATTACTACCTGCTCACACATTCAAGTTGCTTGGAGAATTGGTCGTTGTTGATAAGCGGCCAGAGATTCCTACGATTGGTTCCGTGGCCATCTTAGGCGCACACTTAGCCGAAGATATGCCCTTAATTGGTAAGGCCGACGAATTCGATCCACTTTGGATTAACCCTACAGACCGCAACATCCTTCTTAGTATGCCGAGAGATGTTCCCTTCTGGCTTCCATTGGCCTTTCGCGAGCCTTTTCAGCAATTCGTGTGCAGCCGCACTATCGAAGAGAATGGCGGCCACTCGTTTGATGCGGCCCTGATGCTCTCAGATGAGAATTTTGAGCCTGTCCACGAATTCGCAACTAATCTCTAGAGTACTTCTTCGGGAAGTCGCGGAGGTGCTATATAGCTAATGGGTCTGGGTGGTATTGACAGTGTGTTTGATGTTGTTTACAAACGGCCCAATTAGGGGAATCTGGCTGAACAGCGACAAAATATAGATCAATATGGCAATGCCGACAGTGGCGCCAATGACGGCACCAAAGCCGCGCAAAACTCCAAGCCAAAAGTTAACCCAGAAGATTTTGCGCCTCGACGGATCAAAATTAATGAATAATGACTCCAGCTGCTGACCCAGCTTTTCATAATCAGAGCGCGTTAGCGGGCTGCCAGTGCGATTTTTGATTTCTTGTTTATCTTCGCTGGCCATCTTGAAAAGCCGTTACTTCTTCAGAAACTTTTTGAGGTCAGCGAGTGCCTTATCAGCCTCGGCAACGGCCTTTTTGAGATCGGCATCACCAGTTTCGCCCTCGTGGGCGGCAGACAAAACTTCGCGGGCCTTATCCTTAGCCTTCGTGGCCGCATCGGCAGCAGTTTTTAGCTGGTCCTTGGCCTTGCCGACCAGTTTGTCGGCTTCTTTTTTAGCCTCGTCGACCGCGCTGTTTAGCTCGGTGTGAAGCTTTTTCAGATCTTTTTCAGCCTCAGCCGCGCCGCTAGCAGCCGCATCTTTTATATCTTCACGAGTTTCCTGGCCGGATTTCGGCGCCGTCAACACGCCAGTAATATAGCCAGCCACGCCAGCAATTAATGTACCTAGCGCCCATTTTTTACCACTGTTTTTGTCACTCATTTTTTACCTCCTCGCTGCTTAGATACTATTTTACCCAAATTATTTATTAGCTTGAATAGAGCAATCGGGCCGCTGGCGCTTCGGAAAGCTTCGCCCACTACCTCGGCCGAATCGACTAGCTTCTCCGCATCAGCCACCACCCGCTTTATACCTCGGAGAACCTTCAGCACGTAAACCATAGCCCAGATCAACAATAGAATCAGTATAGCCAGAACTACCGCGAGTAGTATCAGCAAAGCTTCATCAGCGTTATTCATAATCCTTTATTGTAGCACGCTGGGAGGTGAGAGCTTAATCATTGCCAAAATCGTAGCATTGTACTATAACTGCAAGATGGAGCGTGAGCCAGTCTCTCGAGAGAGCGGTCCGAAAGAAGCGCTGGAGCGAATTCGTAGGATCTACAAGCTGCAGTGTAAAGCTCTGGACGTTATCCCACTACCCACTCGCGGTATCCCGCACCTAGTTAAGCTAGATCTGATCGATGGCACGGAAGTCCAGGTGGCGTCGGTGGATCAATATTGTTCACTCTCATCTGACAATCCTTACCAGAGTTCTTGTGTGCCAGCTCATGTCACACTTGCCCATCATACTAACTGGCCCAACGGACAGACTGAAGCTACGGGCTATCGGATATTCGATTTAGAGCCGCTGATTGTGGAACTGCGCACCGATCAGGGTGTTAAGGGCCTGATTGACCCACTAGAAACACCTGAACGCTGGCAAGAGTTCATAGGCCTAATTGACCAAGCCGAAAGCGCTATAATTTAACCAAGGACCAAATAAATGCCATTCGAATTAAGCCCACACGCCTACGAACAGCTGGAGGTAGAGCGCCAAAGAATTGCCAACCCAGGGGCAGCCGACGAGGAAAAATTACGTACTGCTGATTCGCCTCTTCGTTACCGCTATGCCGCCCAGCTGGCATCCAACTGGTTGGGTGGAGTTGCCAGAGAACGGCTCGACCCAAAGGTTACTAGGGGCATTACGGTCACATATAGTCTTTGGGCTAATATTGACCAGCCGACGCCAATACTCTGTTGCAGGCCCAGACAATACAAGCTTTACAAGCTTTAGCAGACCCACAATATGAGGTGCTGGCTCGGTTACGATACCGTGACCTAACATTGCCGGCCGTCAGCAAGCCGACAACTGTGCTTGCCATTAACGATGCTTGGAATGATGCCAAAATATTGAAAGATGGCGCACCTATTATGTACGATCCAGAGCCAGGCAGCCCCTGGTCCGAATTTGAGGCGTTCATAAAAACTCTCCGGGATGCCGAATACATAGACAGCTTATATGTTACAACCGGCCTACTGGAAGCGGTAGATGCAAACTGGCTATCAGCCCCAGAAACAATATCAAATTCCTAGCTGCTTTTTTATGAGGTCTTGGGCGAGTGTTGGATTGGCTTGGCCTTTTGAGGCTTTCATCACCTGGCCGACCAAAAAGCCGATCGCCTTTTCCTCGCCGTTTTTGACATCACTAGCGGCTTGTTCGTTTTCGGCCAGCACTTGCTCAACGATTTTGGCAATTTCCCCTTCATCGGAGACTTGCATGAAACCGCTATCATTAGCAAATTGTTCAACATCGAAATTTTTGGTTAACTCTGTGCCGAGCTTTAACTGAAGAAGCTTGACTAGGAGTGGCTTGATATTGGTAGATACTATTTTATTATCTTTATAAAGATTGAAGACTAGATTGAAGGCGCGAAGACGCTCGATAGGCTTAAGCGCAATGTCACTTATAACACCCTCTTTTTTTAATGGTAAGAGTATATTGATATACCAATTTGCAAAAGTCGGCGCCTGTTCTTTATTATTTTCTAGAATTTCTAGATATTGACTGCCTGGCTCCTCGGCTTGAGCCTCCAAAAGCGTTTCGATATAGACCGGGTCAAGGCCTAGGCCGCTCAGCCGCTGGCGCCATTCGGCTGGCATTGCTGGCATTCCGGCTTTAATTTTATCGATAAATTTGTCATTCAGAACAACTGGTGGCAGGTCGGGCTCGGGCATATATCGGTAATCGTGCGCCTCTTCCTTGCTGCGCTGAGAGACAGTTTTACCCTTGTCGTCCAGCCAGCCGCGGGTCTCCTGCACGATTTTTTCGCCTTTTTCGAGCAATTCGATTTGGCGATTGATTTCGTACTCGGCTGCCTTTTCGACCGCGCGGAAACTATTCAAGTTTTTCGTCTCGCTCCTCGTGCCGAGTTCGCCGGTTTTGCTCACCGACACATTGACATCGAAACGCATATTGCCGTAGAACAAGTTGGCCTCAGAGACGTCGGCGTAGCGCATCAGCAGCCATAGTTCGTGGGCATAAGCTTTCGCCTCGGCCGGCGAGCGCATATCCGGCTCGCTGACGATTTCAATTAGCGGCGTACCGGCTCGGTTCAGGTCGACGAGCGAGTAATCTTTACCCGTCGGGTGTGTTGACTTACCAGCGTCCTCTTCAATGTGGAAATGGTGAAGTTTAACTCGCTTCTGTTCGCCATCAACATTAATCTCGACTTCGCCACCGAGCGCAATCGGATGGTAAAACTGAGTGATCTGATAGCCCTTAGGCAAATCGGGATAAAAATATTGCTTGCGATCAAATTGGCTATTTTTTTGCGGGATAGTGCCGAGTGCAAACGCAGCTCTAGCCGCTAGCTCAATTGCTTTCTCATTAATTACCGGCAGGGCGCCGGGCAGACCAAAATCGATGTGATTGACAAGCGTGTTCGGCGGCGCCTCGCGCGCATCATTGCCGGCAGCAC
>JARIHJ010000088.1 GCA_029288335.1 Candidatus Saccharimonadota bacterium | reverse complement strand
ACTCTGGCTGCTCTTTTCTCTTGCAATCATTAGACTCTCCTGGCTTTCTTCGGGCGGACGCCCCCGTGCGGGACGCCAGTTACATCAGTGATGCTCTCGACGCCAATATTCAGGCCTGACAGAACACGGATTGGGGCGTCGCGGCCTTGGCCGATGCCACTAATATAGACGTCCACTTTTGATAACCCATAGGCTTGCTTAGCGGCTTGGGCTGCTTTATCACCGGCAACTTGGGCGGCATAAGCGGTGCCCTTTTTACTGCCGCGAAAGCCGCAGCCACCGGCGCTGGCGGTCGTCAGCACCGCACCCTTGCTGTCCGTAAAGGTCACGATCGTGTTGTTGAATGTCGCTAAAATGTGCAGTTGGCCACTAGCCACACTGCGCTTGGATTTCTTGCGCTTCGCTGGCTTGGGTGCCTCGCTAGTAATTTCGGCTTTGTCGCTAGTAGTAGTTGCCGGTTCGTCGGCAGCAGCCGCTTCGGCGGTAGCTTCAATTTCGACCGGTGTTTGAACTTCTTCTGCCATAATTCCTAAGTCTTCGCCGCTACTTTCTTAGCTGTGCCCCCGACGGTGACTTTCTTGCCGCGACGGGTTCGAGCGTTAGTCTTGCTGCGCTGGCCACGCGTCGGCAAATTAGCGCTGTGGCGCTGGCCACGGTAAGACTTGATGTCCTTAAGTCGCTTGATGTTGCCGGTGACAATACGCTGGAGCTCACCCTCGACGATGTGGTCAGCATTAATAACTTCTTGGATTCGGCTGATTTCAGCGTCGGTTAGGTCCTTGACGCGCACGGTCCGCTCGACTTTGGCTTTAGCGACGATGCCTTCGGCCGTTTTCGGGCCGATACCATAAACGTAAGTCAAGGCGACCCAAACTTGCTTCTCGCTAGGAATAGTGACTCCTGAAATCCGTGCCATTAGACACTCCTTTCAGTCGCAGTAAACAGTAAACAGTAACTAGTAAGCAGCGGGCTACAAAAAACAGCAGCTGTTTGCTGCTTGCTAGTTGCGAGTTGCTGATGCGAAGCTATACGAAGCATCTCTAGCCCTGCCTCTGCTTATGCTTAGGCTTTAGCTTATTAATAACGTAAATCTTGCCCTTGCGGCGAACAATCTTGTCATCAGGACTAATTTTCTTGACACTGGCACGTACTTTCATACGGATTAAAGCTCCTTAAATTGCTTTAACGCACTGCGTTCGTTTGATTGATTATGATTGGCGGTAGGTGATTCGACCCTTCGTAAGATCGTAAGGTGTCAGCTCGACCTTGACCGTGTCACCGGGGACTATGCGGATGTAGTGCTTCCTCATCTTGCCAGCAACGTGAGCTATAATTTGATGGCCGTTCTCGAGTTCGACGCGAAATTGAGTCCCAGGCAGGGTCTCGACAATCTTGCCTTCAAGCTCGATAACTTCTTTGCTGACCGCCATAATTACAACAAGAGTTGATTATAACAGAGCGCTTCTCTGTTTGACAAGTGTTTTTTGAAAATTTAAATACAGGCTATCTAGCGTAAGCTTATGATATGTCAAATTCTCCCTGAGCTTCACCCATCTGACTCCTAAAAGTTGGGTTCTGTCGCATCTCAAATTCAATATCTTTTAATTTTATCCACTCACCAACGACAACGCCAACTTCAAAATCCTTACCTTGTACGTCTGGATTATTCGGGAATCTTTCACGCTCATCAGCTATTGTGTGTGCGGCAATAGCTAAAAGTCCTTCACCCAGCTTCGGTCCACCAAACCTAGATGTTTTTAGACCTGCTGATATTCCACGGCCAAACTTTTTCGAATCGACACGAAAAAGATGAATTAATCCCTCTTCTTTTAGCGATATTTCCTGATCGGGAAAGTCAACCATAGCTTATTGAGTCCTTTATTTTGTTAAGTTAATTATGCGCCAATAGTTGACGCTTGCAAGCATAAGGGCTAGAAATTTATTTTTTAGATTTCTGGCGGGACTTTAGGGGATTGGCGCGGTTTAGCAAGCGGCGGCCAAATTTCAGCTCACCGCCGCCACCAGCGCCTTCGACCGGGACCTCCGGCTCGTAAAAGAAGTCCGGCTGGGAATATTGGTCGTAAGTAATCATTAGAGCTCTCGATTCAACCGCGCGAAGCGTCTGCAAAGCCACAGCCACAAGAATCAAAATACTGGTACCACCAATCGCTATATTGGCATTAATAAATGCCTGCGCAATAATCGGCAAGAGCGCCAGCAGGCCTAGAGCTACGGCGCCGAACAAGGTAAGTCGGTTAACCGATTTACTCAGGTACTTCTCGGTCTGCTTGCCGCCGCGAATCCCCTCGATGAAGCCGCCTTGCTTATGCAAATTCTCAGCGATTTCACTCGAATTGAACGTAATCGAGGTGTAGAAGAAAGTGAACACAAACACCAGCAAAAAGTACGTCACAGGGTAAATAAAGGCCTCCCAGCCGCCGCTAGCGAAGCTGGCCTGTGTCGGCGGCTGGAACCAGCGCACCAGATCCGACCCGATATGGCCGAGGCTGCCGGTATGATGGCTCAACAGCTGTCCGGCAAAGCTCGGTACGGAGAGAAATGCTACTGCGAAAATAATTGGAATCACACCCGCCGTAATCATTTTTACCGGCAAAATCGTCGAAATTCCACCGTAAGCACGATTTCCCTGCACTCGCTTGGCATAGCTCACCTTGATATTCCTGGCCGCCTCATTCAGCATCACCACGGCGTACGTCACCAGAATTATCGCCACGATGAATATGGCGCCGTAAACCAGCGAATGCGCGTCAATCGGCAGCTTATGCCCAAACAGCGAGAAAGAATCGGAACTTTTATAAACTACATCGGCCACTTGCTTAATCGTAGATGGCAGCCGGCTAACGATCGACACGGTAATTATCAGCGAAATACCATTGCCGACGCTTTGCTCGGTAATCAGCTCGCCCAGCCACATTAAGAGCATAGAGCCGCCGGTCAGGGCCGCTACCATCAAAACCCACTGGAAAATCGACGTATGAGCCGTAATGTCGGTGCCGCTGACGCTCTGCGCGGCCTGCCGCACCAGATAAATCGCGCCGATTGATTGCACAATCGCGAGCGGTAAAGTCAACATCCTGGTGTATTGATTTATTTTCTTCTGGCCGGATTCGCCCTCTTTATGGAGCGCCTCGAGCTTCGGAATTGCCTTCGTCAGCAGCTGCATAATAATCGACGCGTTAATATACGGACCCAACCCGGCAATCATAATCGAAAAATTCGCTAGCGCGCCGCCAGAGAGGAAGTTGATGAAGTTTAGTAGCTGCGGCGTGTTCGGATTGCTAAAGACATTCTGGAGTAGTTGTCGCAAAGTCTCGCCGCTTCCGATCGGAATCGGGATCTGGCACATAATCCTATAGACCAGTAAAATACCGATGACCGCGAAGATGCGTTTGCGCATATCTGCGTGACCGAGCGATTTACCGATAATTTTCCAGTTCAAAAGTTTTTGTCCCTCATTGCTTGATAATTAATTAAACCACACTTAAAGCCTGCGGCAGGCTATTTTTTAGCAGTGCTTGTGGCAGATTCAGCCGATTTGATGGTGGCTTTCTTGGCTTTGCGGCTGGTTTTCTTGGCAGTAGCGGGCCGGGCTAGTCGAGCAGTTGCAGTGAAGCTGCCGCCGGCTGATTCAATCGCAGCGATGGCGCTAGCGCTGGCGGCTGGCAGTTTGATAGCTAGCGCTTGCTTGAGCTCGCCTGAACCCAGTACTTTAACGTTTACAAATGGACTAGTGATCAGGCCTTTTTCGGCTAAAACTTTGGCGTCAATAGCCTTAACTTTTAGCGCTGCTAACTGGGCCAATGTAATGTTTTCCGGGCGCACGCGGTGACTGGTGAAACCGGGCAACTTCGGCAAGCGTTGCATTAGCGGGTTCTGGCCACCCTCAAAACCCGGCTTTTTGCTGGAGCCAGTACGTGAACCTTGGCCTTTGGTGCCACGACCAGCGGTTTTACCCTGGCCGGCGGCAATGCCACGGCCAACGCGTTTGGCAGATCTGTGGCTGGTAACGTTTAGCTCGTGGTACTTCATTATTTCTTGCCCTTAGTGCTAGTTTTGGTGGTCTTTGCGGCCGGTTTGGTGACCTTTGGCTTGCTGGCAACCGGTTTCTTCGTAGTAGCTTTTTTGGGCTCAGGCTGTTTGCTAGTTGCTGTTTTCTGCTGGCTGCCAGCTTTGCTAGCCTTTGTGACCCAATCTTTGGCCGGAACTAGCTGCGCTAGCGCATCGACAGTCGCATATGCAATATTAACTTGGTTAGAGCTGCCAAGTGATTTGCTGAGGGCGTTGGCCACACCGGTAACTTCCAGAACACTACGGACAGCACCGCCCGCGATTAAGCCGGTACCAGCGCTAGCTGGCTTTAGTAGTACTCTGGCGCCGCCGACTTTGGTCTCGACTTCGTGTGGCAGCGTGTCTTTATAAAGGGCGACTTTGATCATTTTCTTTTTGGCGACTTCGCTAGCTTTGCTTACCGCGGTAGAGACATCAGCACCCTTGCTAATGCCAACGCCGACGCGGCCTTTGTGATCACCGACGACGACTAGCGCGCGAAAACGAAAGCGGCGACCGCCCATAACAACGCGCGCCACGCGGTCGATGTGGAGCGTGCGCTCGTCAAATTGCTTTTCTTCGGGAGCGCGCGGCGGGCGATTGTCGCGGCGACGCCGGTCACCACCACCGAAGCTCATCGAAGCTGGCGCCTGCTTGATCTGGTTGTCTTTAGTATTTTCTGGCATTAGAACTTCAATCCTCCTTCGCGGGCGGCATCGGCCAGCGCCTTGACCCGACCGTGGTAAAGTTTGGGACCGCGGTCAAATACAACTTGGCTGATTTTGACGGCCTTGGCTTTCTTGGCAATTTCAGCGCCGACTAACCTAGCTTTTTCGGTCATACTGCCCTTGGCCGATTTGTTAGCAATTGTGCTGGCAGCGGCTAAGGTTTTCCCACTAGCATCGTCGATCAGCTGAGCGCTAACGTGCAAATTACTAACGTGGACACTGAGCCGCGGCTGGCTAG